>CAYYSH010000247.1:0-4530 GCA_964474265.1 uncultured Anaerolineales bacterium | reverse complement strand
CAGAATGACTTGTCTTAGACGTCTCGGTCTTGACCGCGTAACTCCCGTGAATAAGAAATGTGATATGAGGAGGTTTTACGAGTGACACGTAATAGAGTTCTATTGCTGGCCATTTTGGTGCTCAGCATTGTCGTGGTAGGTTATAGCCAATTGCCCATGCAGGCCGTTCCCTCCGCTGTTCAGCCGGCAGCGGAACAGGCGATTCAGGGCCAGGAGGTTGGCCGGCGGTCGGTCCGGCTGTTTAGCGACCCGCGTAAGAGCCACCTGGCATTTGAGGTCGAAAACGGCCGCGTGTATCTGGGTCCGGTCTCGAGAGGCCAGACGATTCTGTTCTTCGACGGTCGGAGGGTATTCCGAGGTGCCAACCGGAAGGGCGAAATCCTGTTCACGGTCAGCGGCAACCGCATCTACGCGGGCCCCAACACAACGGGGCCAATCGCGTACACGGTGAGAAACGGTCGGGTTTTTGAAGGCACTGAAAGAGGCCCGATTGTTTATAACATCCGGGGCGACCGCCTGTTCCGTGGCCCCAACGCCACGGGGCGTATCGTGTTCGAGGGGAACAGCCGCCTATCAGGTTCCATCCAGTTCCTCCTGCCAATTCTCGCCGACAGACGCTTTTAGTCGCATCGAGGTTTGCTGAGCTGACGAACGATCAACCACCCGGTGGTTGGTCGTTCGTCTTTTTTGTGCGGAGGCCGGCCTTCCCCAGCCGCTAAACGCTAAACGATGAACATGGCATCCCCAAAGCTGTAAAAGCGGTAGTTCTGCTCCATCGCGATGTGATACGCCTTGAAGATCAGGTCCCTGCCGGCAAAGGCGCTGACGAGCACCAAGAGGGTAGAGCGTGGCAGGTGAAAGTTGGTGATGAGGGCATCAACCACCTGAAACTGGTAGCCCGGGTAGATGAACAGGTCGGTCCAGCCGGAAAAGCCTCTCAATTCCGAGTTAGGAACAATCCGTTGGGCGGCAGTTTCGAGCACGCGCACCACTGTGGTGCCGATCGCAATGACCCGGCCGCCGGCTTGTCGGGTGCGGTTGATGGCTTCGGCTGTTTCCGGGGGCAGCACAGCGTATTCGCTGTGCATCTTGTGGTCTTCGATCCGCTCGGTCTGCATCGGGCGAAAGGTATCCAGCCCGATGTGGAGGGTCACGAAGGCAAACTCGACGCCAAGAGCCCGAATCTGGTCAATGAGTTCCGAGGTGAAGTGGAGGCCGGCGGTGGGGGCAGCCGCCGAACCTTGCACCCGCGCGTAGACAGTCTGATACCGTTCACTGTCGTCGAGCGGCTCGTGGATATAAGGCGGTAGCGGCGTCTCCCCCAGCTTTTCTAGCTGCGGCGTGAGTGGCTGATCGAACCGAATCAGGCGCCCGCCGCTGGGCGTGATTTCGAGCACGTCGGCCGCAATCGGTTCCGCAACGGGTTCCTCATCTTTGGCCTCGGGTCCGCGCGCCGGCATCAACTCCAACCTCGTCCCCGGCACCACCTTGCGGCCTTTGACCAGCGCTTCCCACGTACGCTCTGCGCGCCGCAAGAGCAGCAGAAGCTCCACACGTCCGCCGGTGGGAACCTTACGGGCGAACAGGCGGGCGGGGATTACCCGGCTATCGTTAGCCACCAGGAGATCAGCCGGCTTCAGGTACTCAACGAGATCACGAAAGATGCGATGCTCGATTTCGCCGGTGTCCCGATGCAAGACCATCAGGCGTGCTGCGTCGCGGGGCTCGATAGGCGTCTGGGCAATCCGCTCAGGTGGAAGCTGGTAGTCAAAATCACTGGTACGCACAACTCGATTATATCTGAGGCCAGGCTAATGTGCAACAAGGCGTCCTCTCAGATTCCAACCACCGGCCCGTTTCGTGGTATAATTTGAGAACTGAAAAGCGCGGCCAGCGCTCTCTCTAGACCCGCGAGACGGTAAGTAACTGATGAGATAGCCATGCCGACAAACCTTCCTCCAGAGGCGCTTGAGGCTGAACAGCGATATCGCGAAGCCAGGACAATCGAGGAGAAAATCGCTCGTCTGGAAGAGTTTATCAGCGCCATCCCCAAACACAAGGGAACAGATAAACTCCGGGCGGACCTGCGTCGCCGGCTCTCTAAACTGAGATCGTCGGCCCAGAGCCGCAAGAAGGTCAGCCGGCAGCTATCACCTTACCACATCGATCGGGAGGGCGCCGGCCAGGTAGTCGTTATCGGCCCGGCCAATGTGGGAAAATCGGCCCTGGTTGACGCCCTGACCAACGCCGCACCAGAGGTATCGCCGGCACCCTACACCACCTGGCAGCCCACCCCCGGGATGATGCCGGTGTACGACATCCAGGTCCAGTTGATCGACACGCCGCCGCTGACGCGAGAGTACGTGGAACCAGAATTCCTGGATCTGATTCGAAGAGCAGACCTGGTTCTGCTGATGGTTGATCTGCTGACAGACCCCATTGAGCAACTCGAGGACACCGTCGCCGTGCTGTTGGAAAACCGCATCGTGCCGCAGCACCTGAAAGAGCGTTACGCAAACCAGGATCAGCGCCGGCCCACCTTCGTACCGCTGCTGGTTCTGGTTAACAAAAACGATGACGAAACCACAGATGAGATTTACGAGATATTCCTCGGACTGCTCGAAGATGAGTGGCCCCTGATCCCGATCTCTGTTGCGACCGGTCGCAACCTGGATCGTCTGAAGCAAGCCGTGTTCGAGCACTTGGGTGTCATTCGCGTCTACTCCAAGGCCCCCGGAAAACCGCCCGACCTCGACGTGCCCTTCGTGCTGAAAAAGGGGAGCACCGTTGAGGAATTCGCCGGCAAGGTTCACCAGGACTTCCTGCGCAACCTGAAGGCAGCCCGTGTCTGGGGGAGCGTCCCTTTCGATGGACAGATGGTGCCCCGTGACTACGTCCTTCAAGATGGCGATGTCGTGGAGTTGCGCACGTAGGCACATGTGTAGGTTTAGGAGGAAAAACACGTGAGTATACGACCCCGTCTCCAATTCCTGTCCCGGGAAACAATCGAGCGTGTGATAGATGAGGCTTATGAGCTCCTGATCGATCCTGGCGTACGCGTCCACTCTGATCGTGCACTGCACCTGCTTGCTGAACACGGTGCGGATGTCGATTTTGAGACGAAAGCAGCCCACATCCCACGCCACCTGGCCCAGCGGGCTGTCGAAACAGCCCCCTCATCCTTCCACCTCTATGATGCCGATGGCAAACCGGCAGTTCACTACGGCGACGATGACGTGCACTTCGACCCCGGATCGGCGGCTATCGAATTCCTTGACCACGGAGCCAGGCAATCACGCGAACCCATCACAGCCGACTGTGTACGCTTCCTCAAGCTGGCCGACAGCCTGGATGTGCTGGATGCCATCGCCACCTCCCTCGTCTGTGCTGACGTGCCGCAAGAAATCTCTGATTTATATCGGCTTTATCTGGCCCTGCTGTACAGCGGCAAGCCCATCGTCACCGGCGCTTTCGCCGTCGAGACATGGAGGATCATGAAGGACCTCCTGGTGGCAGCAGCCGGCAGCGAAGAGGCATTGGCCGAGAAACCCAGAGCTGTCTTCGATGTCTGTCCATCACCGCCGCTCCTGTGGTCAGAGATCACGTGCGAGAACTTGATGGACTGCGCGGAGTATCGAGTGCCGGCAGAGTTGGTGAGCATGCCGCTGAGCGGGGCGACGGGGCCGGCAACGCTTCTGGGTACCATTGTTCAGCACACCGCTGAGAACCTGAGCGGTGTTACCATCCATCAACTGGTGAATCCCGGTGCACCGATCGTCTGGGGCGGCTCGCCGGCGGCCTTCGACATGCGGGCCGGCACCACCCCCATGGGCGCCATCGAAACAATGATGATCGACTGTGCCTATGCCGAGGTGGGCAAGTATCTCGGCCTTCCGACTCACGCCTACCTGGGCATGTCCGACGCCAAAATCGTGGATGCGCAGTGTGGACTGGAGTCGGGCATCGGCGCGGTGCTGGGTGCCCTGGCCGGGATCAACATGATCTCTGGACCCGGCATGTTGGATTTCGAGAGCTGCTTTAGCCTGGAGAAGCTTGTGATCGACGCGGAAATTGTAGGCATGGCAAAGCGGCTGGTGGCCGGCATCGTCGAGCGCGAGACTCCGCTGGGACTGGAGATCATCCGCCTGGTGGGGCATTCGGGCAACTTCCTGACCACATCCCACACACGGCGCTGGTTCCGCGAGGAACTATTCATCCCCAGCCCGGTGATCGACCGCGACTTTCGGCGCAACTGGGAAGCGAAAGGCAGCCTGGATATCACGGAGCGCGCACACCAGCAGGTCGAGGAGTTGATTGCTGCATACGAGCCCAGGGAACTGCCGGCTGAGGTCGTGCGCGAACTGGAGGCCGTGACGCAGCGGGCTGCAAGAGCCGCCGGTATGGATCGCCTGCCTGAGCATGATTGACGGCGCCACGTGCCTGACTACGAACGGAGACAAGGAGTTCAGTATGATTGAGATCCTGAGGCAACTGCAAGACATCATTATCGCCGGCGAGCCTGACCAGGCG
>CAYYSH010000246.1:0-4545 GCA_964474265.1 uncultured Anaerolineales bacterium | reverse complement strand
CGGAGAGCCGCAAGTAGTCTTGACCCCGCCTGGTCGGCGGCTCGATTTCCCTGCCTGCTCCACTTTGTCCCCCATTTCCAGCCCCCAGGGCTACTAGATATAGGTTGATCGCGCCTTTCATCACCCACATATAGTATGTTGACAGAATATGGTGCCCACATTATAATGCTGGCCAGATGTTTCGTATCGGCTCGGGTATTGGAAGTTGCTTTCGAGAAGAGTGACTTCCTGGGACGAAAGACGTCGGCTTTGATTTTACCCTAAGCAGCACAAAGCCGCGTCTGCAACGTTGGGAAGGAGGACTCCTATGATGACCCGCCTCCCATTGAAGGCCTTGGTAATCATTTTGGTGTTAGTGTCATTGCTTGTCCTGGCAGTGCCCGCCGTTGCTGCACCGCCGTGGGGATGGGGACCGATGCAGTCCACTGTTCATGTGGTGCAGCCTGGGGAAACCCTGTACTCCATCGCACGCGCTTATGGCGTGGATGTGTATGAGTTGGCTCGAGTGAACTATCTGGTCAATCCAAACCTCATCTATGCCGGCCAGCGCCTGATCATACCGGGGGGTTATGGCTATGCACCGCCACCGTATGCGCCGGCAGGTGCGAATGTCTACGTTGTTCAGCCGGGTGACACTACGTACTCCATCGCGGTTCGGTATGGAACCTCGGTATGGGCAATTGCACAGGCCAACAATCTGAGCAATCCCAACTGGATCTATCCCGGCCAGCACTTGATGATTCCCGGCGGGTACTACGCGGGCTATGCGCCCCACCCACAGCCGGCGCCTCCGCGTGTGATTGTCAAGAAAAAAGTCATCGTGGTGGAGAAGACGCCGGCCCCGAAGCCTGCGGTGTGCAATGAAAACACGAAGATCACTTTCCCGCGCCAGGGCGAGGTTCTGAACGGTCCGGGAACTTTCGCCATCGAGGGGACTGCCTCAATCGACAACTTCCAGTTCTATAAATTGGAGCTGGGGAAAGGCGAGGCACCCATTGACTTCTGGAGCATCGACGACGTCAAGACAGAACCTGTTGTCAACGGTATACTGTTGGACGGGTGGAATACCGGCGCGCTGCCGGACGGAACGTATACACTTCGTCTGACGGTGGTGGACGATCACGGTCAGTTCCCGCCGCCGTGTGATGTCGTTATTCATATTCGCCATCCAGCAGGCGTTGACCCATAAGAACAAGCTAACCTCTCGAGTGCCCGAGCCCGTGGAGATGGGAAGACGATGCGATGCGTTGTCTTTCCATCTCCGTCTATCTACGCATCGTGGACTGTGAGGTATGAATCGGTCAATCAGCCGGCCAGTGCCTCTGATCGTGGTCGTGGTGTTGCTCCTGGGGTTCACGACATCGCGCGCACTGGCTGATCCCGTGGTGTACACGGTGCAGGCCGGCGACACCCTTTTCAGCCTGGCTCAGCGATACGGGACAACTGTTGAAGCGATCGCCGAGGCCAATGGCCTGCAGAGCACTTCGCTGATTTACCGAGGCCAGCAACTTATTATTCCGGACAGCGCAGTGGGGGCAGCTTCTTACCAGCCGATTTCGCCAACCAGCGTTCAGGCGATGTATACGGTTCAACCGGGCGATACTTTGATTGGCATCGCGCTGCGCTTTGGCATGACCGTTCGCGAGTTGGTCGAGGTTAACAACCTGCGGCGGGGAGACCTGGTATTTGCCGGCCAGCATCTGAAGTTGCCCTCTGCACCGGTCGGTGTGGATGGCAGGCCCATCCCACCTGGCTTGAAGCGGATTGAGGTGGATGTGTCCGAGCAGCGCATGAGGGTGTATGAGGGGGATCGGCTCATTTGGGACTGGCCGGCTTCCACTGGTCTGCCAGGCTATCCGACACGCTACGGGCGGTTCCATATCCTGGACAAGATCCCGATGGCCTACTCACGTCCGTGGAAGCTGTGGATGCCTCACTGGTTGGGGATCTACTGGGCCGGCGGTTCGGAGAACGGTATTCACAGTCTGCCCATCATTAACGGCCAGAAGCTCTGGGCGGGTTATTTAGGCTCGCGAATCTCGTACGGATGTGTCGTGATCGGAACAGCGGAGGGGGAGAAGCTGTTCAAGTGGGCGGATGTGGGCACAACTGTCGAGATTCACGAGTGAAGAGTCGGAGGTGTGCGCGGTACGTCAAAAGGCGGAGACATTTGTCTCCGCCTTTTGAGTGTTGGACTGGGCTTTAGCCTGCGCCGGCTACTGTTTAGGCATCTCCTTCAGGGCCTGGAACGCTGGCCGATACTTGAGTGGCTCGTCAGCGTTGCAGGGGTCATCGCGAGTGACGAGAGCGTAGTAGCGAGTTTCTTCGCAGATGTTTGTCGCGCCGGGGCAGCCGGCCTCACTTGGGACCGCGCCGAAGTCCAGGTTGAACAGGATCATGGCCTCCATCCATGGCCAATGCTCCTGAGCGTACTGGAAGGCGCGTACCAGGTAATCACGCTGCTGTTCCAGGCTGACTTTCTGCCACAGACGCCCGTCCTGTTCCCAGGCCGGGTAGCAGGCCGGCCCTGGATCGCTCAACCAGCCGACCTCCATGGCCCACATGCCATGGCCGCTGTCTTCGAAGCGCTCCATGATGGCCCGCTGTTCTTCCGCTCGCCGAAACGCGAGGTGATTGACGTCGTCGGGGTCCTTCTCTGGAGGATAACCGAACCCGTGAGGATTGGTGCCCAGAGCGTCGAAGTAACCTTTCACGCCTGCCCGATACATGGCCTTGATGTACGATACGTCGTCCCAGTGGGTTGAATGTTTGCCGGCCGGCCCTGTAGTGGCCATGGCAGCAGCAACGACGACCGCATTTGGATCGCCGCGCTTGATTGCCGGGTACGCTGCCTGTAGAATTTGTACGTACCGGCCTGGGTCTGGGGCCAGACCCCCCCATTCGATGGCCAGATTGGGCTCGTTCCAGATCTCATACGCACGGATGACGCCCTTGCCTCGCGCAGCCAGGGCCTCTAGAAACTCGGCCCAGCGATCAAGTTCGTCGGAACGCACAGGGCCGGTGGCCGTAGTGCCTGGGTCTCGCGCCCACGCCGGCGGTCGGTCAATGCGGGCCAGCAGGTGGACGTTGTATTGCCGGCCAGCCTGGATGATGTTGTCTACTATCTCCCATTGCCGTGGGCCGTCCTTTGTCGGCTCGACACTGGCCCACGGAACAAAGACCTGAGCCCAAGTGAAGCCGAGCTCGCGGACCAGAGGCAGGTCGTGTACATCGGCAACGACGGCACCATATTTGAGATGAGTCTCCAGAGGTGGTCCCAGCCCGTTATGCGCGACGAGCGGCAGATAGGCCAGGTAGTCAGTGTCCTGGTTCTGGGGATGGGCTGAGCGGCTCGAGCCAGGTCTGTCGGGTATTACTCTACGAACTGTGTCTGTGCCGCCGGCTGCGCTCAGCGCGACGGCCATCCAGAGAGTGAGCGTTAGAGCAATCCGCCATACGATTCGCATGGCCGGCATTTTACCAAAGATGGTGTTGATGTGCAAGCGGAACAAGGCGGATTTGGCGTGCGTCTTCGCAATTAGAGTGGATCGCGTGCGAGAGACCGGAATTGGAGGTGATACTCGTGGGACGATATGTGTGGGCTGTGGCGGTTCTGTTGTCTGCGACCGTCATGGCGTGTGCGGCGCGACCAACGCCTGGGGCTCGGCCAGCACAGACGCCGGTACCGCAACCTACCAGAACACCACTGATCGCTTTGCCTGCGGAAGCCGAGGAGCTCGTTCAGGCAGCCCGGAGTGCGCTGGCAGATCGGTTGCAGCAGGCGGATGAGGTAATTGACCTGGTGGATGTGGAACCGGCTGAATGGCCAACCTCCGCCATGGGGTGTCCTCAGCCTGATCGGATGTATGCGCAGGTGATCACACCAGGGTATGTCGTTCGCCTGAAGGCCATGGGTAAAGTTTACGAGGTGCATGTCAGCAAGGCTGGTCAGGTGGTGTTCTGTGAAGCTGGAGGGGAGTTGAGGGAAATGAAAGTGCCGGCTAATGCGGAGCCCGCAGTGATGGCAGCCAAGCGAGATCTGGCATCACGTGCAGGCGTGGCAGTGGAAGACGTACGGATCGTTGAGTTCCAGGCTGTTGAATGGCGCGATAGCAGCCTGGGTTGTCCGGAACCTGGCAAGATGTACATGCAAGTGATCACTCCCGGGTATCGCGTGGTGTTGGAGGCGGGTGGGCAGACCTATGAGTACCACACGAATCAGGGCAATCGCGCTGTGCTCTGCGGCAAAACCGCCACCAGCGGTACCACCCAGAGGCTACGCCTGGAGGAGTTGCGAAGCGTTGTCGAGCGAGCACGCAATGACCTCTCTCAGAGATTGGGTGTCAATTCAGCCGGCATTGTGGTCACGACTGTGCTGCCGGTATCGCAAGTGGCAGAGCCAGCACCATGCCCGGAGGCCAGCCGGCTAGCCGGCTCGGGCACTGACTACCAGGTTGTGTTACAAGCCGGAGGAGAAACCTACGTTTATCGAGTCCAGGGTGATATGTTAGTTCTCTGCACGCAATAAGCTAGGAGGCTGCTCTG
>CAYYSH010000245.1:0-4554 GCA_964474265.1 uncultured Anaerolineales bacterium | reverse complement strand
TCGGAAGTTCGTTGTCCAATCCCCGAGGCCGGCCAGGCCATGGTTGCCCGCATTCGGCAGGTAGCGCAGCAAAAGGATACGCTGGGGGGTGTTTTCGAGGTGGTGGCGACAGGCGTGCCGCCCGGCCTGGGAAGTCATGTGCATTGGGATCGCCGGCTGACGGGCCGGCTGGCCCAGGCCATTCTCAGCATCCAGGCCATGAAGGGAGTGGAGATCGGGCCGGCCTTCGAGAATGCCCGCCGACGAGGCACCGAAGTCCACGATGAAATCTTCAACGAGCAAGGCAACCTGGTGCGGCGGACGAACCGGGCCGGCGGGCTGGAAGGCGGCATCACCACGGGCCAGCCCATTGTCATCCGGGCAGCCATGAAGCCCATCTCCACGACGCTGAACCCGCTTCGGTCTGTTGACCTGGCGACAGGTGAGCCGGCCACCACCGCCTATGAGCGCTCTGACTATTGCGCCGTTCCCCGCGCTGTTGTCGTGGGCGAAGCGATGGTGGCCTATGTCCTGGCCGATACGCTGTTGGAGAAGCTGGGTGGCGATAGCCTGGCGGAAATGCGTCCGCGCTTTGCAGCCCTGCGGCGCAGCCGGCTGGAGGATCTGCCGATGGACGGTGTGCCCTGGCAGTTTGGCTACAAATCCAGGTAACTACCGCCTGGTGCCCACAATGAAGCTGTCCGCCGCTGAATATGCCGGGGTAACTGGCTCTCCCGCCTGTGTCAGACTGTTGTCCGGCCGAGGCCAGGGCGCCGGCCCCTACATCACTACATCACGTGGCGGAGCCAGGCCCTGGCTACAAAGTAGACTACAAAACCGGTCAGTATGGCGATGGAGAGCCACACCTGAGTTGGGAAACCCAGGAAGCCCAGCACGGCCAGCAGAAGCACCATCACAACAAATGCGTAGGTCGCCGCCCGGTACGTGATAGACTGCTCTCGCTCATCCCGCCGCAGAGGCGTGAGTGGCCGGCTGGGGTCCACGGTGAAGTGGCCGCTACGAGCATACCAGACAAAGCCGGCCATCACCACCAGCCAGGTTCCCACACTCAACCAGATCGAGTGTGTGCTCAACCACGCAATGACCGCTGCCACCGCAGCGATGGCAGCCCGACTGATGTAGTACCAGGTCAAGCCTTTCATTCCAGCACCTCCTCATTATCTTTCGAGGCCGGCTCAAGCCAGAAAATCGACTCCACGGGTTCCCCCAGCACCCTGGCGATGAGAAGGGCGACTTTAACAGATGGATTGTAACGGCCCTTTTCCAGGGCGACGAGGGTCTGCCGGGACACGCCGATTGCCTGCGCCAGCGCCTCCTGGGTGAACCCGTGCCTCGCGCGTAGTTCCTTTAGACGATTGTAAACATTCATGGCGTTCGAGCTCCACTTTATCTCTCATCGATCTGAGTCTTGTGTAGATTGTAGCATAAACTTTACAAAATGTCAAGTCTGCTTTACATCAAAGGTGCAGTAGATCAGCAAGTCAGACACAAATTGACAGTTGGCGACAACGTGACAAAGAACGTGTACTCGACATTGGCCATTCTGCTGATATCACCATATGCTGAGGAGTAAGGCACGCCCACGTGCCGGGTCTTGGAGCTCCTCAAAATGGCCAAAGTCGAGGTGTAGCTATTTGACCTGACGGAAAGCCGTCTGTTATAATGCCTGAGCCGGCAAGCGTGCGTTTTCGGCGCAAGGTCACCGCAGTTTTCGTGTTGGTTAGCATTGAATCGACAGACATGGATGGGCAACAGATAGCAACAATTCCGGTTCGGACGCCTGGGGGTAGCTACAACGTCGTGCTGGGCGAGGGGATTCTGGACAGTCTCGGCCGGCTGATGGCAGAGCGTGGGCTGTCCGGCAAGGCCGCGATCATCGCGGATGACACCGTGGCCGGCCTGTACGCCGAGCAGGTCGCCCAGAGCTTGCGGGGGGGCGGCTTCGCCCCCACCGTCGTCACCTTCCCGGCCGGCGAGGCCCACAAGAACCTGGATACCGTGCGTCGCCTGTATGACGCCCTGGTCGAGGCGCGGCTGGAGCGAGGGAACGCCGTGGTGGCGCTGGGTGGCGGCGTGGTTGGGGACACCGCCGGCTTCGTCGCTGCCACGTTCTTGCGCGGTGTGCCGCTGGTCCAGGTTCCGACTACGCTGCTGGCCATGGTGGACTCCAGTGTAGGGGGCAAAGTGGGTGTCGATCTGCCCCAGGGGAAGAATCTGGTGGGCGCATTCAAGCAGCCGGCGCTCGTCGTTGCCGACGTGACAACGTTGGAAACCTTGCCAGAGCAAGAAGTCTGCGCCGGCTTGGCCGAAGTCATCAAAGCCGGCATCATCGGAGACGCAACCCTGTTCGAACATCTGGAGCACACTGGACGCGAGCCGCTGGGGTGGGTGATTCGCCGGGCTATCGAGGTCAAGCGGGACGTGGTACAGGAGGACCCGTTCGAGCGGGGCCGGCGGGCTGTGCTCAACCTGGGGCACACCTTCGGACACGCCCTCGAGGCATTGAACGACTACCGAATGTTGCACGGTTTTGCAATCAGCATCGGGATGGCGATCGCGGCAAGGGTAGCCGTTGCCCTTGAACTTGCTGAACCGAGGCTGGAAACGCGCATCACCGGCACGTTACAGCGATACGGACTGCCCGTCTGGCACACCGGGGTGTCACCAAAGCGGATCTGGGAAACGATGGGGACCGACAAGAAGCGACACGCGGGCACTCGCCGCTATGTGCTTCCCCGCGCCATCGGTGATGTAATTGTGACAGCGGATGTGCCGAAAGAGATCATCATGACGGCATTGAGGGAGACCTGTGAGCTACAAAGTGCTGATCCTGCATGGACCGAATCTGAATCTTCTGGGCACCCGAGAGCCTGAGATCTACGGGTCTGTGACGTTGGAGGAAATCAACCGCCGGCTGCAGACCGCTGGGGCGGAACAGGGCGTCGAAATCCGGTGTGTGCAGTCCAACTCCGAAGGCGCGTTGATCGACGTCATCCACGATGCCCGAGATTGGGCTGAAGGGATCGTGTTCAATCCAGGTGCGTACACACACACCAGCTACGCCTTGCGAGACGCCATCTCGGCTGTGGGGCTGCCGACGGTGGAAGTCCACCTCTCAAACGTGGATGCCCGCGAGGAGTTCCGGCGGCGGTCCGTCATCGCACCGGTGTGCGTGGGGAGGGTGGCCGGCTTCGGGTGGTATAGCTACGTCTTGGGATTGGAAGGCTTGTTAAAGGTGCTGGAATCGGAGGGGCCGGCCTCGTAATTTGACGGTGCTGCCGGCCTGTGCTATAATAGGCTTCGGCGAACGAACTGGACGTCTAGTTATTGTGTGAAATCAGGAATGCGGAGTCAGTCGCAGGAATGCAGTGCTTAAAGAATTGCCGTGCCGGTCATAACTTGCAGTGGACCATGCAAGGTCATGCTGCGTGGCCTAACCTGCTGCAGCGCGACTTCCCGCGTAATAGGCCAGGCGGCTCTCACGCCAACGGGGAAGTAATGGCAAGCTGAGTTCCAGGGATGCTAGGATTCCTTCAGAGGCGTGAGACCAGCCGGTTTCACGCTTTTTGTTCTTTTCCAATCCAATCGATGATGTGAGGGTGTTGGCTCAACTTCTCTCCTGGCAAACTATCAGGAGGGCGGTAGATCAGATCTCCCCGTAGCTCAGTGGAAAGAGCGTTGGGTTGCGGACCCAAAGGTCGCAGGTTCGAGTCCTGCCGGGGAGGCCATGTGCCCCCGTAGCTCAACTGGACAGAGCGTCTGACTTCGAATCAGAAGGTTGGGGGTTCGAGTCCCTCCGGGGGTACCTGTCGAGCCAACAACGTATGTGCGGGCGGAAGTGGCGGAATTGGCAGACGCGCTAGGTTGAGGGCCTAGTGGGCTTATGGGCCCTTGAGAGTTCAAATCTCTCCTTCCGCACTCACACCGTCATTGAAGCATCGACTGTACCCGAAAAAGGTAGTATTGCAGGCAGGGATCCGCCGCTGGTGGCCTGTTGGCTTCCAGGCTGATCGGTGCCCCGTTGATGCGGGGTAAATGTTCAACCAACATTGGGAGCCGGCGGGCTGCTAGAGGAACTTCCCGACTGCCACTGCCGGTCTTCATGACCGGCGACATGTGGGCCTCACGAAACCGTAAGTGAGGGCGCAGGCCGGCGACGGTCTGTGACAACAGCCGCAACAGAGAGGAGACCTGTCTCCGCATAGCTGGCGCACTCGGGCCTGGCACCAGGTGTCGGGGATCGCGAGCGCCGGCGAGGAGGCAAGGGTGAAAGCTCGCCGGAAAGGCGAGGGTGTGTCCGGGTAACCGGCGCACGCAGGCGAGTGCAACCACGGCAGCGAGGCGGGTGGGATGGGCTCCCTCCATCAGATGATGGACAGCTCATTCCCGTCGCAGCGGCGACGGCGAGGTCGGGTAACACCCGGCAAGCTAGGAGCCGCCAGGAATTCGTTCCTGAGACAGATGGCGGAGTACACAGAATCGGGAGTATGAACTGCCTGCAAAAGGTCCGATATTCGCAGGTATTCGGTGCGGGGTGGAGCAGAGGCAGCTCGC
>CAYYSH010000244.1:0-4564 GCA_964474265.1 uncultured Anaerolineales bacterium | reverse complement strand
CACCCGGGTCCGGGTATCCACGGTCCGACGTGATGGCCAGGACCGTCCTGCTCAAGTCAACGGCGGATAAGACTCTGCGAATCAGGGCATCCACCCGCTGTGCGGCCCGGTAGTACTCATCGCTTTCGCCGCCGTGGGTATCGCCGGCAGCGTCCATCTGTGAGAGCTGGATCACCATCAAGTCCGGCGGGCTGGCTGCCAGGATGTCCACGATTTGCTGGATGATCCGCGCATCATCCTCGGTGGACTTCCCGGCTGAGGTGATGACCTCGGCCAGGCCGGCAACGGGGATCATGGCCTCCCAGGACTGATGGCCGGCCAGTCCAATCGTGTGCCGGGTGACCCGGGCTCGCCGCAGGAGGTGGTCCACAGCCATCGGGTGGGGATCGCCGTCTTGGGTCAGCAGGTGAACCGCGCCGCTCAGCTCCGGTGTCGCACCGCTCAGTAGAGTGGTCCAAGCGTCTTGGGGGGAAGAGGGCCAGGGCACTCGTACTTCAACCTGACTTCCCTGCCGGCGCAGGGCTTGCAGAGTTGGCATCTCACTGGCCGCATCGTCGCGCAATCCGCTGACGATGATGAGAACAGCGCGCTCGGCGATGGGGGTTGTGCCATTGCCGGCTTCGAGTTGAGGCATGGCCGGCGGCCTGTAGTTCGCGAAGGAGTTTACAAACCGCTGGAGCCCTTCCCGAGCGCCCAGGCTGAGTGTGACCAACACGGCGACCACGATGACGAGTGGGAGCGGCAGGGCACGTCGTGGCGGGTGGACCTGGCCAAATCTGTCAATTCGAGGCTTCCCAATCATGAAATTCCTGGATTCGTATGAAAATCGTCGCTTGAGCGTACCCACAGCATAATGTACTTGGCGGATTTATCGTTATACTTTACTGATGAACCACAGCGACTGCCAGCCTGGCATTATAGCAGGTTTTCGGCGATTTGGGTAATCATAAGTGGCGTGTTCTTGCCCCCATCTGGCTCTGAAACGTGGCACATCACGTATCGAAGCCCGAGGGTGCGCGTCATGGCTATTGTAGGCTCGTGGTTGTAAATGCGCGGTTACCCAGACAATGCCTCGTTCCTGCTACATTGTGCCAGGGCGGGGCTATTCTTACGTAATGAGACCACATATTCCGCCAAGCGGCAAGGGAGGTTACTCATGCCCAAACTTCGAAGCGTACTCGCTGTCGTCTTCCTGGTAGTAAGCATTGCCGGCGGGTCGGTGACCTATGCAGTGTCTCCGGCAATGCAACAGCCCCAACCCCCAACCATCTCCGTTTCCGGCGTTATCGTGTATGACACCGGGTCTGCAATTGTGCCGGCGGAGGGGCTTATGGTGAAATTGATTGATTATGACACGGTTAGCAGAGGCCCCGGTGAAACGTTGGGAGAGACAACGACCGACTCCTTCGGTCGGTATTCTTTTGAAGACATTCCCAACAACGACATCGATGGCCCGGAACGCCGGCGGGCCGGCGGACAGGATGTTCAGTTGCTGATCCTGACCGACAATGATATGGTTGCGGTGCAGCGGTATCCGCAGGCATCCCCCTACAGTTGGGCTTCCGTTGACCGAGACCTGCTGGACGCCAGAGGCCGAGTGATTGATGTCCCAGACGGAGAGCACGTCGCGTTCCCCACGATTCAATTTGATGACGACGTGCGCGATTTTCAGGCAGTTCGGGCATTCGTCGCTCTGAACGAGGGTTGGTCGTTTTTGGCAGATCAGACTGGCCTGGGGGTGACGGAACTGGGCAAGACAGTGGCGCGATGGCCGGTGTTGTCCATGTCCGAACGAGGTTACGATCCCGATACCCGGCTGATTATGCTTGGCCCGGGCGACGCCGATTCCGCAGATGCGGTGATTCATCTTCAGGCACATGCTTTCATGGACACGGCCCTCCGCAATCTGGGTAGTCAGTATCCGGCTGATTGCGCTACTGAGGAGCGTATCGATGTGGCGACTACGCAGACGTGTGCCTATTTCCACGGCTGGGGGGTGTTCTTTGCTGCGGCGGCTCAAAATGATCCAGCGTACGTGACCGCCACGGAGGCGCTAAACATTGAGGCGCCCCTGGTCGATCTGGAGGATGGCGATGCGGTCGCTGCACGCGTGGCCGGCGCGCTCTGGGACCTGATGGATGCGACCAACGAGGGGTTCGACCGGTACACCGGCTCGTTCCTCGACCTCTGGAACGCAGTGGCCAGTGCGGCCGTGTTCACCTTCCGCGAGTTCTGGGACGCCAGCGGGCTGCCGGCCTGTGAGGCGCTGCCATCGCTGTTCCAGAACACGATCAACTACAACACACCGCCAGAACTTGATCCTTTCCCGGACCCCATCGAGATGGACGAGGACCCGGATCCACCGCCATCCTTCGACATGCGAGCCCGCGCGCGGGATGCGGAGTGCCCATTTGAGGCGCTGCTGTTCGATATTCAGGGGCCGGCAACCAGCACTGTCACCGTTGACCTGCGTGACGATGGCTTCCTGGAGATCATCCCGGCCCCGAACTGGTACGGCGAGGTCACGGCCAATGTGCGTGTATTTGATGGTGTCGAGTTCGTCTCGCAGCCCGTACACATTGTTGTCCACTCTGTCAATGATCCGCCTGAGATTGCGGCTTTGCCTGATCGGTCCGCGAAGGTGGGTGAGCCGATCGTTTATCAGCTTTGGGACAGCATCACCGATGTCGATCACGCGAAGAGCGAGCTGACACTGAGCATCCCCACCGATCCAGAGACGCTGGTTCCGCGCCTGGAGTGGGACATCGATCAGGAGAACTTCATTGTGCGGTTCCTGCCACGCCTGGCAAATGGCGACGTGGATATGCGGCCCGGGCTGAATGCTGTCGAGATCGTGGTCACTGATCCCGAGGGAGCCAGTGCGCGCAAGACCCTGGGGCTGGAGTGGGTTCCGCTGCCGAACGAGGCGCCGACCATCGACCCGGCCATCCCGCTGGTGTGGCAGGCACATCAGGGGCAGACGATCGAGATGAACCTGCTGCCCTATGCCACGGACGACAAGAACGATCCGTCGGAGCTGAAGTGGTTCGTCCAGGCCGGCACGCTGGAGAATGCAACCGTGGCCGGCGCCGGCACACAGAACCTGGTGTTTACGCCAGACCCGGCCAGCTTCATCGGCGATGACCAGATCACCCTCATCGTGAAGGACCTGGACGGAGCCGAGGCAAGTGTTGACGTCATTCTGCGCTGGACCGAGCTGCCCAATATCGCACCTACCATCAACCCGCCCATCCCCGATTTCCGAACCGGGATCAATCAGCAACTCGTGGTTGACCTCAGTCGGTATGGGCATGATGCGGATGACAACGATGGGAGCCTGCGGTGGTACGTGCAGTTTGTTGATCCATCCGCCCCAAATCCGTTTGTCACGGGTCAGGGGACGCAGAGGTTGACGTTCAGGCCGGTTGTGGACTTCGAGGGGACCATTAGTGTGCGGCTGGTCGTTCGCGACCCGAGAGGTGCAGAGGCAAGCCAGGTGGTGCAGTTGACCTGGGAGAACTTCAATACCTACATGCCGATACTGATGCGCCCGTTCCCGCAGAAGCCCACCGACTAACGACGTAGAGACAAGGGGATAAGGGGACAAGGAGACCATCTCCATGTCTCCGCTTCCCCTTGTTTCCTTGTCCCACCAGTCTTGCTCCCCGGTGGTCAAGCTTCACAGTGAGACTACCGGGGAGCAAGCTTTACAACTGTGACGCCATCGCCCCCCTCGTGTCGATCTCCGCGCCGGAATTCCACCACAAGTGGATGCTTCTGCAATGCCTCTCGCACGTGCCGGCGTAGGGCACCGGTGCCCTTCCCGTGGATAATGTGCACGTAAGGCAGGCCGGCCAGGTAGGCATCATCCAGGTATTTCTCCAGTGACAGGTCTGCCTCTTCCACGGTCTGGCCCCGCAGATCGAGTTCCATCGGCACGCGTGTGGGTGCTGCTCTAGACACCGTGACCCCTTCGCTCGTGCCGGCGCGCTCCGCTCGGGCACGCGGCTCAAGCTCGTGGAGGGGAACGCGGGCGCGGAATGTGCCGATCTGTACTTCGGCCTCATCTTCACCCAGCTCGGTGAGCTCGCCTTCCCGCTGCAAGCTGTTTACCCACACCCGGTCGCCGGCCTGCAGCTCCTCAATGGCCGGCACAGGCAATGGGGTGACGGGCGGCAACTCTTCCGTCTTTTCTTCCAGTGCCTCAGTCCGTTCCAGCGCGCGCTGGATCTCCTCGCTTCGAATTGCCTGCCGTCTCAACCGTCGCAGTTCACTGCGAAGTTGTTCCAGTTCCTGCTGGGCCTCGCGACGCGCCTGGTTGATGATCTCGCGCCGTTCTGCCTCAATCTCAGCCAGGCGTTCCTCCAGTTCGCGCACCCGCGCCTGGAGCTCTTGTTGCGCCGCTTCGGCGGCTGCGCGTGCTGCTTCGGCAGCCGCGCGATCGGCACGAATGTCTTCCAGCATGTCTTCCACTTCGAGGTCTGTTGGGGAGAGCGTAGCGCGGGCTTCGGCAATGATACGTGGGTCCAGGCCCAGCCGGCTGGCGATGGCCAGCGCATTGCTG
>CAYYSH010000243.1:0-4601 GCA_964474265.1 uncultured Anaerolineales bacterium | reverse complement strand
CAGAGCGCTGCACTGCGAACACATTTGCAAGGAGGAGGTATTTGATCGCAAACCGAATGCCAAACTGGTCGCTGTCTCTCGTCCGGTTGGGTATATCCGCCGGCCTGGTGCTGGGAGCCTGGCTTCTGGCCACCTGTGGCACACCGCCCTCAACCTCTTCTTCAACAATCGCGGCTGGCGGCGATATCCTGATCGAATATCGCCGGACAGGAGGCATTGCCGGCTTCGACGATCACCTTGTCATTCGCAAAACCGGTGAAGCCACGTTGCAGAGCAAGGACGGTGCGACCCAAGTTTTCACCGTAGATGCGGGCACGGTGTCCAGTCTCCAACACACCATTGAGCAGGCCGGCTTTTTCGACCTGGAGAGCCGGCATCGGCCAGGACAGATCATTCCCGATGCCCTCCAGTATCGCATCACCTGCCAGGCAGGTGGTCGCCGGCACACGGTTGAAACAAGTGACGGCGTCATTCCGGAGCCCCTGATCCCGGTAATTGATCAACTCAATCAGATCATCACCGAACATTAGAGCAGGAAGGAGAAAGCTCATGAACCTGTCCTCTATTCGCAGCCGGTTGCTGCTTGTCGGTGCGGTCGTCCTTCTGCTCATTCTTCCCACCGTGGTCGGCGCCCAGCCAGCCGGCCCGGCCGCCGACCTGACCAGCCTCCAGGCCGTATCAGCACGGCCCATCACTGTCACGTGGGACGGCAGGACAGGCGTACCTGCCTTCGTGGCCGGCCAATTTCCCAGCGGTGCAACCGCCAGGGCACTGGCTGCCGACCCGCTGAGCGTCACGCGACGATTCCTCGCCCTCCATCGGACCGCTTTTGGCATGACCGACCCTTTGCGCGAGTGGACGCTCATTCGGACAGACGTCGATCGGCTGGGCATGACCCATGTGCGCCTTCAGCAGACTTTCCAGGGCGTGCCGGTTCTAGGCGCAGAACTCTTGGTCCACTTTGACCCTACCGGGCAATGGGTCACGGCCATCAACGGGGACTATCTTCCCGGTCTCGCTCTCGAAACGACGAAGCCTCGCATCGAGGCCGGCACCGCCTTGCGAATTGCGCGAGCGGCTTTGCCCGGGAGCGTGATTCAGCGCCGGCCCCGGCTTGTTGTCGCAGATGGCCGGTTGGAGCCTGAGTTGGCTGGTACCCGGTTGGTGTGGCTCATCGAGCTGTATGAGCACTCGGTGCCGGCCCGCAACATGTATCTCATAGACGCTCAGACTGGCCAGATTCTCAAGAGCCTCAACCAGCTCACCACAGGGCGGAATCGGCTGACCTACACTGCGAAGAACACCATCATTCTTCCTGGCACCTTGTGGCTGACCGAGGCCGGCCCTGTGCCCGGTCAATCACCGGACGCCGATGGCCTGAACGCTCACCAGTTCGCCGGCGATACATACGATTACTTCCTGGCGACCCACGGACGCGACAGTTTTGACGACCACGGTGCAACGCTGATCGCCACCGTTCACTACAGCCAGAACTTCCAAAACGCGTTCTGGAACGGCACACAGATGGTTTACGGCGATGGATTTGCCAGCGCCAACGACGTTGTGGCACATGAATTGACCCACGCCGTCACTGAACGGACCGCCAACCTGACTTACGAGTTCCAGTCTGGCGCTCTAAACGAAAGTTTCTCCGACATCTTCGGCGCGATGGTGGATGATGAGGACTGGCTGATGGGTGAGGATCTACCTATCGGTGCGGTCCGAAGCCTTTCCAACCCGGCGCTCTTCAACGATCCTGAGCATCTGGATCAATACAAGAACACATGCCAGGATAACGGCGGGGTCCATACAAACAGCGGCATTCCCAACAAGGCAGCCTATCTGCTGTCCGAGGCGATAGGCCGGCCGGCGGCGAGTCAGATATTCTACCGCTCACTGACCTATTATCTCACCTCCACCTCGGAGTTCAACGATGCACGCGCCGGCGCCATTCAGGCAGCTCAGGACCTGTTCGGCGCGGATAGTGACGAGGCCAAGGAAACCACCGCCGCCTTCGCTGCTGTAGGGTTGGACGGTGTGCATACGCCGCCGGCACCCTCCTGCGACTGTGCCGCCTCTGTAACGCTCAACGACCGATCGCTCTTCGACGACGCCGGCTTCGCCATACGCACGGCAATCACTCTGTATCGTACGCGTGACCAGTTGCTGAGTCGTACGCCAGCCGGCCAGCGGTACGTCGATCTGTACTACGCTCACACTGGGCAGATCAGCCGGCTATTGCTTAAAGACCCGACGTTGCGCCGGCAGGCCGCCGAGTTGTTGCGAGCTGTGGTCCCCGGGTTGACCGCGCTCCTGGATGGTGCCGGCGACCAGGTTGTGGTGACGCCGGGCATGGTCCGGCAACTCGAGGCCCTGCTGGATGGCCTGACAGCCGCCGACCAGGAGGGCAAGTTGGCCAAAACCATCAATGCGGAGCGGTCGCAGCTCAAACTGGAAGGTCTGGCCGGCCTCACCTTTGAAGAAGCCTGGCAAACCCTCAACCGCTCTCAGCGATAAGCGGTACTGCAGCGCTGCGTGGCCATGCTCCAAGTATAAAGCATGCCCCATCGCCTGCATCTTGACCTGATTTTGCAGGACATCGAACTTGTGCTACAATATCGTTTAGATACCCGAGAGACGAGGTTGGCTTTTTGAGAGTAATGATCCGAAATCGAATCAAACCGCCAACGCCCGATCAGCAGACGGGCACTGGGGAAGTCATTCCTTCCCAGTGCCCGTTTTTTACGGCGGGTATCTGCAACACAGGTGACCCGATCCCAGTGGGCTTCGAAGCTGGTACCTCACCCTCGAAGCCCAGTTTTATTGAGAAAGGACAAGAGGAAGGAGAATTGAGATGCTGAAAGATCGGCCCAGGTTGTTCGATCTGAAAGAGTTGGAGCGTGAGCCTATCACCGGAAATGGATTCTATCAACAGGATATTCTTTCGGTCAGTCAATTCAATACCGATAATCTGGCATACATCTTCGATGTGGCTGAGGAAATGCGCGAGATGACCCAGCGCGTTGGCGGCACCGATCTACTGCGAGGTTACGTCCTGACCTGTCTCTTCTATGAGCCCAGCACCCGCACCTCGTCCAGTTTCATTGCTGCCATGGAGCGATTGGGCGGTAGTGTCATCCCCATCACACAGGGCGTGCAATTTTCCAGTGTCTCGAAGGGGGAGTCACTGCCAGATACTGTGCGCACATTAGAGCAGTACAGTGATGTGATCGTGCTTCGTCATCCCGAGGAAGGCTCAGCCAAGGTGGCGGCTGACTATGCGACGGTGCCTGTGATCAACGCCGGCGATGGCCCCGGCGAGCACCCAACCCAGGCTCTGCTCGACCTGTTCACCATCCAGGAGGAACTGGGGCGCATCGATGGGCTGCATATCGCCATGGTGGGTGATCTGCGCTATGGCCGCACTGTCCACTCCCTGACCCGGCTACTTGTACAGTACAACGTCAAGCTCAGCTTCGTCTCGCCTGAGATCCTGCGCCTCCCGCTGGTCATCATGAACGAGGTCCGCGACGCCGGCCTCGAAGTTCGCGAAACGCACAGCGTCGCCGACGTCATCGAAAGCGCCGACGTCCTGTACGTCACCCGCGTCCAAAAGGAGCGCTTCTCTGACCTGAGCCAGTACGACGCTGTGAAAGACTACTACACCATCACCCCCGAGTTGATGGCCCGAGCGAAGGAAAAGATGATCGTGATGCACCCGCTGCCACGTGTCAGCGAGATCGCGTACACTGTCGACAGCGATCCGCGCGCTGCGTACTTCCGGCAGGTGCAGAACGGGATGTACATTCGGATGGCGCTGCTGGCCGCAGTGCTGGGCAAGGCGTAGAGCGCAGCCACGACCAATGGCACGCGATTTCTTCGACTGGCTCACGAGCGTGGTCCAGGCACACGACAGTCTGCTCTGCGTCGGTCTGGACCCGCGCCCCAACCGGATTCCCGAGAGGGACGTTCTGGCTTTTAACCAGCGGATCGTTGACGCAACATCTGATCTGGCCTGCGTCTACAAACCGAATATCGCTTTCTACGAAGCGCTGGGCGTCGAGGGGCTCAGGGCACTCAAGGCAACTGTTGAGTACATTCATGCCAGGGGCCTGCCGGTGCTCCTGGATGCCAAGCGAAGCGACATCGGCTCGACGGCCGAGGCCTACGCACGGGCGGCTTTCGATGTCTGGGGCGTAGACGCCATCACGGTGAATCCGTATCTGGGCGGCGACGCGCTGGAACCGTTCATCGCGCGCCAGGACCGGGGTATCTTCGTTCTGTGTCATACCTCGAACCCGGGCGCGCAGGATCTGCAAAATCTGGAAATTGCCGCCGGCCTCCCCCTCTACCAGCGCGTTGCCGAACTCGCCCATCGCTGGAACCAACATGGGAACGTCGGGCTGGTGATTGGCGCCACGTTCCCGGAGGAAATCGCCGCCATCCGCGCCAAAGCGCCGGACATGTGGTTTCTGGTTCCCGGCGTCGGAGCCCAGGGAGGTGACCTGGAGGCCGCGGTCACTGCCGGCCTCAACGCCGCCGGCCACGGCCTTATCATCAACGCCTCGCGGAGCATCATCTACGCTGACGATCCGCGCCAG
>CAYYSH010000242.1:0-4634 GCA_964474265.1 uncultured Anaerolineales bacterium | reverse complement strand
GGCATGAACCGTACACGATGCCGCCAGATGAACTGGGCGGGGTCTACGTCGGCCCGATGCCCGGCTTCTACGAGTTCAGAGGGCTCGCTCCCGGGACTTACAAGGTGAAGGTGATTCCGCCGGCTGGTTTCTCCCCTTCATCCGTGGATTACCCTTCGGGTGAAGCGACGGTCACCGTCACGGGTGGTCTCGGCACCGAGGTCAATCTCGGCGTCACCACGCTGGTCCCGCTGGCCGGCGAGATCGAAGGCGGGGTGTTCGATGACGTGAACATCGACAACCGGGCGACCAGCCTGCTGTTCGCGGAGAAGGCCGGCGTTGACCACGCTCCGATCGGGGTCTACGACCATCTTGGCTATCTCCTGGGTGTAGGGGATATGGGCAATCCCCTGTGCTATGCCGGCTCAACCGTATGCCCACCCGGCGAAGAGCCCATCCAGAAGCCTGAAATGGAGAGGCGTTTTGCTCCGGGAGTGCACATCTACGTGGGGAACGACCCGGCTCTGCCCGGCTATAACCCGAATTTCCTGCCGCTCACGCTGCCCTACACGTTCGGTCAGGGCAAATTCAAGTTCGAAGCGGACTGGTCTCTGGTTCCGACCGCCTTCCTGGGGCCGGGGGTACCGCTGGCAGGCGCTGCGGCGGTTCTACCCGGTGCCGGGCCGGTCGTCAATAACGTTGCCCCTGGGGGGAGCTACATCATCACAGGCGCCAACTTCGGGGATGTCCAGGGCCACTCAACCGTGACGTTGAGCGGTAGGGAGCTCGCCGTGATCTCGTGGTCGGATACCGAGATCCACGTGCAGGACACGCCGCATGACGTGGCCGGCCCGTTGATAGTGACGACGTGGGCCGGGCCGTCCAATGGCATGCACGTAGACATTCAATACGATCCCAGACAGGCACCCTACATGGCCAGTCGGTCCGTGTATGTGGATGCGAGCAACACGGGCTTCGAGGACGGCAGCCAGGCACATCCCTGGAATACGATCACGGAGGCGCTGAACAACCTTCCCAGCCCCACACCGCGCTACGTCTTTGTCGCGCCTGGGACCTACAACGAGCGCATCCGGATCACGGAATCCGACATTCAGCTCATCGGTGCGGGACCAAAGGAGACGATCATTGATGGTCTTGGGCCGGTATCCACAACCTCCCAGGGTTTTAGCAACGGCGGCGGGCCTGTTATCACCATCGGGGCCGGCGGCATGGATGGCGGCGTGAGTAACATTGTGATCAGTGGTTTCACCATCACCGGAGGAACCGTTAACGGCGATGACATCGGAGCCGGCATCTTCGGCGACTATGGCAATCGCAACATAGACATCAACAACAACATCATCGTGCGCAACGGTGGCTACTACGGCGGTGGCATCTGGCTGCACAAGTCCAACCACGATGTGAAGATCTGGTCAAACGTCATCGCTGAGAACGGCAATTTCGGTGGCTACGGTGGCGGCATCAGCGTCAACGACGAGCCCGAGTATCCCGAAGGGGCAGACGGGCATGGCGAGCCGGAGCACGTGCGGGATGATCATTGTCCTCCCACGTGCGCCCCTCCCGGCACGTACGAGATTTACAACAACTACATCCACCACAACTACTCGCCGGACTACGGCGGTGGGATTGCTCTGTACGAAGTCAAAGATCACCTGATGATCTACGGCAACGTCATCGAGGAGAACAAGGCCGAAGACCACGGTGGCGGGGCTTTCTTCGAGGACACGGGTCCCATCGACCTGTACGGCAACAAGTTCCTGCGTAACTTCTGCTACGATGACGGGGGCGCTGTCAGCTTCGAAGATGTGGCCGATGATATCTCCATCATCAAGGTGTATGACAACCTGTTCGCTGAGAACATGGTGGATGACCACGGGGAAAATCACGCTCGCGGCGGTGCCCTGGCCTTCGATGACACCTTCTACGCAGAAGTGTACAACAACACCATTGTCAACAATGTCGCCGCCGGCAGCGCTGACCCGGCAGGTGGTGGCATCGACAGTGAGCGGAATGGCCACGAGTACAACGGCAGCGATCCCGCAGGTCGAGATATCGCGCCCGGATTCAGTGACCCGAAGATCTACAACAACATCATCTGCGGGAACCAACTGCTGCATTACGATCAGCCCATCGGCGGAGAGGAGGAGGATCTGGATTACACCTGGGGCAGCAACTACGTCTGGACACCGGACGAGTTGCACGTGGACAATCCGGCCCTCCAGGCTGCCTGGGAGAGCCACAACAACTCGGAAAGCTTCACCTACGTGGCATACAACGACATCTGCGATGGCAGCTATGCCGACCGAGTCGGCAACATCAATGTGGACCCCGGCTTCGTCGATCCAGCAACGGGTGACTGGCACCTGGGTGCCGGCTCGCCGCTCGTGGATCAGGCACCTGCCAGCACCGCGCCGGCCACCGATCTGGACGTCCTGCCTCGCCGGCCTGTTGGCGGCATGGTGGACATCGGTGCTTATGAGATTCAGCCGGCTGTGGTCCCCTCGGGTGATGTCAACTGGGACTGCAATGTAAACGTGATCGACATTATGAGCATTGCGAGCCGCTGGGGACTCTGGCAGGGAGACCCGAACTACGAGCAGGTATACGATGTGAACCTTGACGGCATGATCGACGCCGGGGACATCCAGGCAGTCGTAGCGCAGTGGCGAGAGGGCTGTGTCTACTGATCCTGCTCCGACAAGGCAGTTCAGAATGGTCCCTGCTCCAACCTGTACCCCCCTGGGTTGGAGCAGGGACCCGAGCGAGGATGATAAAGCCTGTTCTGAAGAAGCTGTAAGACAAGGTCAGGTAAAGATCATGGTGAATAAGGCGATACTTCGACAACGCTCAGCGCAGGGTACAATTCTCCTGGTCGAGGATGAGGTAGGCACCGCAGTGCCTCTGGTTCTGGGTCTTCAGGACCGGGGGTTTCGAGTGCTGCATGCCACCGATGGCCATTGGGGACTGAAGCTTGCCCGGGCTGCGCAGCCGGACCTGGTTCTGCTGGATGTCGTGCTTCCACGCATGGACGGTTTCTCCGTCTGTCGTGCGCTACGGCGAACATCAAGTGTGCCCATCCTCATGCTGACCGAGCGCAATCAAGACCGGGTCAAGGGGCTGGAAATTGGCGCCGATGGTTACATCGCCAAGCCCATCAGTTTCCAGGAGCTCCTGGCGCGGGTGCGGGCCATACTTCGCCGGCGCGAGCTAAACGACGATCGAGCCTTCCCCTCGGGCGATCGCATCGTCGTGGGCGACATCGTGCTGGATCGCGCTGCTCGCAAGGTGTGGCGGGGCGGGCGCCCTATCAGGCTGCGCCAGCGTGAATTCGACCTGTTGTGCGCGCTGATGGAGAACGCCGGCAAGGCTGTTCCCCGCCAGGAGCTCATGGGACGCGTATGGGGTGAGGACTGGGTAGGTGATACCCGTACGCTGGACGTTCACATTCGCTGGTTGCGGGAGAAGGTGGAGAACGACCCTTCAGCGCCGCGGTATATTCAGACCATTCGTGGCTATGGTCACCGGTTCCTGGCACCTAACGCGTTGGCCTCGGAGGCGATGTAGCGCATTGAACCAGCACCGAGGGATTGGAATTGTGCGTTTTTCTCCTGGACATTGATCTGGGAGAACGGTATCTGAAACAGTGGCGGCGGCCCTTGAACAGAGTCAGTTCAAGGTTGGAAAGGAGCTAATGCAATGGGTGGGTACCGTATGATCGGGCCTGGTAGAGTGCTCGTTTTGGGGGTGTTGGGGCTACTGTTATCCCTCGTGATTAGCCCGGCTTTGGGCGTGACGCATGCTCAGAGCCGCAATACCCTGGAGTGCATCGAAACCCAGTTCACTGCGCCAGAGAACACCTGGGTCACAGATGCCTGTTATACCGACCAGGACGGAAATTGCACCGAGGAGATTCCAGAAGCCTGGGCAGATCGGCTGACTGGTCGCATCTGGTACACATCCCAGGATGGCACGGAGGAAGTTCTGGATCTGTCTCTGGATGCCGCTTTCCGCTACCGGTGGCCGATGGCGATCTTTGTGAATGAGCACTTCTGGGGCGTCGTACAGAATCTGGTCGGGCATCAGTTCCAGGAGCTACAGGCCACCAAGGTCGAGTGTGTCTACAACCCCGGGGCTGGGCCGTGGATGAAAATGTACACGTACTGGGTCATCCGCGCCAAGCTTGCCGAGCGTGGTGGTGGAGGCAGCGGGGGTGGCGGAGGCGGAAACGCCGGCAATCTGGCGCAATTTGAGGGTTTCATCAACCAGATCGCCGGCCAGGAAGTGACCCTCGCTAAAGAAGGCAGGTCTGTCACGGTCACGGTAACAGATCAGACCACCATCACCCTGAATGGCGCCAGTGCCACCCTGGACGATCTGCGGGTCGGGTACAAGGCGAAGGCAACCTACGACGCCGGCACCAATGAGGCTTCGCAAATTAAAGCCGAGGCAGAGCGATGATTCGTCACACATGGCCTGCCCACGCTCTGTTCATCCTGATCCTGGCCCTCACGACCTTGCAACTGCGCCCGGCTTCCATCGTCCATGCTGCCACCATCACCGTGACCACCACCGCCGATGAGCTCAACAACGACGGCGACTGCTCGCTGCGCGAGGCCATCCAGGCGGCCAACACC
>CAYYSH010000241.1:1105-4655 GCA_964474265.1 uncultured Anaerolineales bacterium | reverse complement strand
GAGCGGAAACCGAGTCCCTCATCCTCCGCTGTGAGACGGGTATTCGCCGGGTCATTCACACCGAGCATCGGATTGGGTAGCGCCGGCAACCGTAACATCACAGCACGGTACGGTCGTCATCGCACCCTTTGCTCCAGCCAGCCGGCGACATCGGCCAATACCTGCTCTTTCTCCGGCTCGTTGAAGATTTCGTGGTACAGACCCTCGTAGATCCGGAGGGTCCTGTCCTGCGAGCCGACTCCTTCGTAGATCAGCCGGCTGCCTTCTGGGTCCGCCAGCCGATCGGCACCGCCGTGCATGACGAGGACGGGTACAGTAATTCGGTGTAATTTGGTCAAGGCAGTCGCGCCGATTTGGAGAAGAACGACACCCGTGCGCGCCCGAATTCGGCCCCGGTAATTGAGAGGATCGGCGTCGTAGCGGGCAACCACACCGGGATCACGCGACACAGAGGAGGCTTCCAGCGATGCCACCCCCATCTTTGGCGCTACCACTGCCAGAAGCCTCGACATGAGCACCATAGCCGGCGACACGCCGCCGCTTGGGCGCATGAACGCCCCCGACAGGACGAGCCCATGCAACAAGTCGCCATGCTCAGCCGCAAAGAGCGTGGCCAGCGCTCCCCCCATGCTGTGACCGATCATGAAAATGCGGCGTGCCGGTTCTCTCTGCCGGACAAGCTCCACAAAGGTCCGCAGGTCAACCAGGAGATCGTTGTAGCGGTCAACGTATGCCCGCTCTCCTTCGGAGCGACCATGCCCCCGATGATCCAGCGCATACACGGCGTAACCACGTCCGACGAAGTACTCAGCCACATGCTGATAGCGCCCGCTGTGCTCAGCGTACCCATGCACGATGACAAGCACTGCCCGCGGGTTTGTTTCGGGCCGCCAGTGTTGATAGAAGATTTTCAGGTTGTCCAGACCGACAAAAGTACCGGTTGCATGATCCATGGTAGAACTCGCCGTGCCCAACCTGGGAAGTAGGGCATTACTGTCCCATGTCTTGTGCATGACCGAGACGTAGAACTCTCATCAATTCTGGTGGTAGCGCTCCCCTGGCAGTTGCACTGGGCGGGTGCATGCCCCGCTCTTACTCCGCTGCAAGTGAAATCGTGATGTCGCCGAACAGTGCATCCTGCCGCACCGCGACCTCACGGGCCTTCATCAACTCCAGCAAGCCCAGAAAGGTCACGATGATTTCGATGCGAGAGCGGCAGTCGTGCAGGAGGGACCGAAAAGTAACAGGCCGGCCACTGCTCAGTGCCTGGCGAATCGCCCTGATCCGCTCATCAATAGTGACGGTGATAGGCTCAACGACCTCGGACACGGGCGGGGCCGGCGGCTGCGCGTCCAGCGCCTCACGCACCGCCGCCAGCAGATCCTCGAGAGAGACATCGCCAAAATCCACGCGACGGGGTAACTCGGGCGGTGGGGCGACCCGCACATAAGCCCGCAGGCCCTGAGCCTCGCGGGATCGCAGCGCCTGAGCCGCCTCCTTGAATTGCGCGTACTCCCGCAGCCGCTGCGCCAACACCTCGGCGGGGTCCTCCTCGTCCTCCTCTGTTCGTCCACCTGCCGGCCGTGGTAAGAGATACCGAGACTTGATCAGTACCAGTTGTGCCGCAACTTCCAGGAAACTCGCCACCGCGCCGGGATCGATCTCCTGCAATTGCTCCATGTACGCCAGGTACTGATCCGTCACGGCCGCCAACGAAATGGCCGTAATCTCCAACTCCTGCCGGCGGATCAGGCTCAACAGGAGATCAAGGGGACCCTCGAAAACTTCAAGTTTCACCTGGTATGTCATGTCCGACACCAAGACGTCCGATCTGCCTTTCGATGCACGAAAATGTGCGCTTATTCTGCGACAGCACGTTTACATTTCACGCTGCGCACGCTTAATTCGCTCTATGAGTGCCTCTTTCCAGACCGCGCCGGCCTCCCAGTGCTTGCCAGGGCACTCTGTGGACACAAAAGCCTTGTGCCCACGCACATTCTCAATCGGCAGGCTCAATTCTCGCAACAGGTAGGCACACAGCCGGCCTCCGCTCTCCAGTTGAGCATCCGTTGGCACCGCCTCATCGAAATTGCCACCGAAGGCGATACCTACCGTGGTTGGATTCGCCTGACGAGCGTGGAATGAAATTGTCGTTAGATCGTTCGTCTGATAGATGCGACCGTCAGCATCGATGACAAAGTGGTAGCCGATGCCGGGCCATCCCAGCTCGTGGACGTGCTTGCCGGCAATGGCCTCGACGCTTATAGACGGATCGGCGCCCGTGTGATGAATCACGATCTGCTGAATCTGAGACAGCGTACGCGTTTCGTAACGACGCTCAGCGTGGCGGGGCAGATCATAAACCAGATCGATGATGGGTGGTCGGACAACCATGGGGCGAGGCTGATGGACCATCTCCCGTAAGCGTAGCACCTCGCGGCCCAGGGGTTTGAGGCGGACTTCACCCGGCGCCGGCAGCTCCAGGGCCACACACTCGAAGTACTGCGTCAAAACGCCCTCTTCTTCAACGGCATCCGAGATCGGCGGGCCGCAAATATCCTCCCCCAAACGCTCCCAGAATGCCAGAAAATCGCCCCGCACGCTATGTCCTGTCTCTTCAAAAAAACGCTCGCGTTCCGGTGAAAACACAAAACAACCTCCAGGTGTATCGAGCTCGATTGGAAACAGGCACATTATAACCCAGAGCCGGCGGGCCGGCAAGGGAAGATCCCCCGCGTGCCAGGGCTTCGCACCTCAAAAGAGCAATGAAGAGAAAAAGCCAGAGACTCTGACGTGAAATCCGCAACCTCAACCCCATCTGTCACGTATAGCATAATGGTGTTAGAAGAGAAGACCTTTCTGCCGGAGGGAACGCATGGAGCAAGATCTCTTTCAAGACCCGGAACGCGAAGAAGAGTTCGAGGAAGCGATGTCGCAAGGGGCAATGGAGCCTGAAACCGGGACAAAGCGCGAGACAAAGAAGCTTCCGCCTATCGAAACAAAATTCGCTGAGGTTGACGTGTCCAGCGATGAGCGTACCATGGCTGCATTGGCGCATGGCAGCGTTATCCTCACACTGCTGACCGGTGGGTTCGCCGGCTGGATCGTTCCGCTCGTGATCTGGGCCGTGTACCGGGAGAAGTCCCGCTGGGTAGGCGACCAGTCTCTCCAGGCCCTTGTCTTCCAGGTAGCTGCAACAGTAGTGGGCTGGGTCCTGGGGCTTATCGCGGCGGCTGCAATCACTGTCAGTAGCGTACTGACGGTGGTGCTGATTGGGCTGTGTCTCCTGCCCTTCGCCCTGCTGTTTGGCCTGGTAGCTCTCGTCTTCCCGTTTGCCGCCACTGCCTACGGACTCTTTGGTGCTTTGGAAACCTACCAGGGGCGGGATTTCCGCTACTGGTGGATAAGCGACCTGGTCATGAAGTAGCCGCACTGTTAGTGCGAGCCGGCCGGCCTGCGGCTCCGTGGCAGGCCGGCCATTCCATTTCGGTTCTTTGCACAATAGCAGATTCTCTCATGAAAGTCAAGGCAGAACATTGAAACCCAGGCC
>CAYYSH010000241.1:0-1095 GCA_964474265.1 uncultured Anaerolineales bacterium | reverse complement strand
CAACGAGCAGGTTAAACAGACAAACCGGCCAAGGCCGGGAGGTCTTGCACCCGCCCGGGGCGACCGCAAGTGTCGCCCCTACAACCGGATTTAAATACGCCCATGTCATTCTGAGCCGGAGCGCATCTCTGGCATCAACACCCGAAATGTGCTATCATAGCTGGCAATTCGCAACCGTTGTTTCACCAGATATCAGACCGAATTGCCAGATCAATGATGAAACCAGCACAACGCCTGATCGGCTTGCAGGAGTCCGTCATCCGAGAGATGACCCGGTTGGCATATCAACACGGGGCTATCAATCTCTCGCAAGGTTACCCTGATTTTCCGGCACCGGAGGCGGTGAAACAGGCCGCCATCGAGGCCATTCGATCCGACCACAATCAGTACACCATCACGTGGGGGCTGCCGGCCACCCGTCAGGCCATCGCCGACAAGCTCCGGCGACAGTACGGCATGGACTGGGTCGATCCCGACCAGCACGTGACGGTGACCTGCGGCGTCACCGAAGCCATCGTCGTTTCGATCATGGCCATCGCCAACCCGGGCGACGAGGTCATCATCATTGAGCCCTTCCATGAAAACTTCTTGCCGGCGGTCGCCTTTGCCGGCGCACGCCCGGTCTTCGTCTCGCTGGAGCCCCCTGACTTCCGCCTGGACCCCGAACGGCTGCGCGCTGCCTTCGGCCCCCGGACGCGGGCCATCCTGGTCAACACGCCCCACAACCCGTCTGGACGTGTCTTCACCCGGGAAGAACTCACCGCCATCGCCGAACTGTGCCAGGAAGTCGATGCTGTCGCCGTGACCGACGAGATTTACGAGCACATCATCTACGATGGCCGTGTCCATATCCCACTCGCCACACTGCCCGGCATGGCCGGGCGGACCATCACGACCGGCGGTTTCAGCAAAACCTACGCCGTCACCGGGTGGCGACTGGGCTACGCCGTGGCGCAGGAGCCATGGAGCACGGCTCTTCGAACCGTTCACGACTACACAACGATCTGCGCACCGGCTCCTTTTCAGGAGGCAGCGGTGGCAGCCCTCTCGCTGCCAGAGTCATACTATGCGGAATTGCGGGCCGGCTACACCGAG
>CAYYSH010000240.1:0-4657 GCA_964474265.1 uncultured Anaerolineales bacterium | reverse complement strand
TCATGCTGGAGAAACTCGAATCCAGGCTCGTCCATCAGGTGCTGGATGTTGGCCAGACTCCCCGTGATTAGGTTATCAATAGCTACAACTTGATGTCCCTCGTGGATAAACCGGTCACAGAGGTGAGACCCAATAAACCCGGCCCCGCCTGTAATCACAATGCGCATGTGTCTTGTTCCTTACTGGACAGGTTTATTATTTCAATTGAAATTCGCTGCGGCGGATTATACCATACTGCCCACGCCCGGTCTATTCCCGACGGCCTGGGCGCGCTGCCGGCGTGCCTCAAAAAGGATTATGCTGGCCGCCACAGCCGCGTTGAGCGATTCGACATCGCCGGCCATGGGGATGGCGATACGCCCGGTAGCCAGGCGGCGGGCCTCAACGCCGGCGCCACGGGCCTCACTGCCGATGATCAACACAGATGGCTGTGACCAATCGACGTCGTAGTACGCACGCATTGCGGAGGCATCCGCAAGCCAGACAGGCCGGCCGGCAAGTGCCACGCTCACTGCTCCCCAGTCGTCTGCTACAGTCATCGAGAGATGAAAGTGGGCGCCCATGCCGGCGCGCACGACTTTCGGATTGTACGGATCGACAGTACCCGGGGTCAGCACGATGTGCCCCACGCCAGCAGCGTCAGCGGAGCGCAGCAACGAGCCCAGATTACCTGGATCCCGCAGCCCATCGATAACTAAGATCAGCCAGGGATCAGCCGGGGCCGGCCTCTCAGGCAGCGGCACCACTGCAACAATGCCTTGCGGCGTCACCGTGTCGGCAGCGGCCCGCAGAACGCGGTCAGTGACGCGATAGACCTCGCCCGTTAGCCGGCGCAGATTCTCAAGGAGCATCTGTCCGCGCTGGTCAGCAAGAACGTCATCGGTATACAGCACGAAAGCCGGCGGCGTGCCCACTTTTACGAGTTCCTCCAACAACCGGACGCCCTCCACCAAAAAGCGCCGCTCCGCATAACGGTAGCGACGCCGGTGCAGGGCTCGGGCGAGCTTAACTTTGCTGTTGCTGGTGCTCGTAATCATCGTAGAGAGCGGGCCAGAGCGCCCTTCCCTACAGTTGGGCGGCTTCCTTGGCTACAGCGACCAACTCAGCAAAGGTGTCAGGTTCGCGCACAGCGATATCAGCCAGCACCTTGCGATTCAAATCAACGCCGGCCCGCTTGAGCCCGTACATGAATCGACCATACGACAAATCGTGGGCACGGGACGCGGCATTGATACGTTGAATCCACAGCCGCCGAAAATCGCGCTTCTTCCGCCGCCGGTCGCGATATGCGTAGGCACGTGACTTCAACAAGGCCTCGTTGGCACGCTTGAAGAGCCGGCTCCGAGCACCCCACTGACCTTTGGTTGCTTTCAGGACTTTCTTGTGCCGGCGTCGGGTCCTCGGACCCCCTTTGACTCTCGGCATCGCTCAATCTCTCCTTTAACTACTTGAGGTACGGTGCCAGGCGTCTGACACGCTTCTTGCTGGCAGACTCGGTGACCTCAAGGTATTCATCGAAGAGGCGCTTCACGCGCTTGGTCTTCTTTCGGCGCAGGTGGCTCTTGCCCACCTTGGTGCGCATGAGCTTCCCTCGCCCGGTTCGCTTGAACCGCTTGGCTGTCACTTTGTGAGTCTTGATCTTCGGCACGATACAACCCCCAACACATTAATACATCCATAGGGCGGCTTCGCAGCCGCCCTGTTGATTCTCCTACTCAATCTTTGGGGCCAGGACCATTAACATGGTCCGGCCCTCCATGCCAGGTTGTTGTTCCACCTGGGCCACATCGGACAATTCCTCCGCAATATTTCGGAGGATCTCTCGACCAATCTCCGGGTGGGTGATTTCACGCCCACGGAACATAACACGCACTTTCACTTTTGCCCCATCTTTCAGCCAACTACGTGCCCGCCTAACTTTGAAACCACGATGGTACTCGTCCGTCTTCGGTCGCAATCGAATCTCTTTGACCTCGACAGTTTTCTGCGCCTTGCGTGCTTCACGCTCCCGTTTTGCCCGTTCAAAGAGGTATTTACCGTGGTCCATGATGCGGCAAACGGGCGGATCCGCATTCGGGGCAACCTCGACCAAGTCAAGGCGCTGCTCACGAGCGGCATTGAGGGCTTCCCGCAACGGCACAACGCCAATCTGCTTGCCGTCCTCACCAATCAGGCGAACCTCGCGAGCTCGAATCTGTTCGTTGATGCGATATTCGGGTCTGCTTATCTCTCCACCTCGGCTTAGAATCGGGGCTAAATTCCGGACGCCCGAATGGTAACATAATTGACCGATTAAGTCAAACGGACCGAGGCGTCAGATGGTTCGTTTCTCATCGATGGCAGACCGGGCCATTGCCAGAAAGTCCTCAACGGACATGGCCCCCAGGTCCTCTTCGGTGCGAAGACGCACAGCAACGCTGCCGGCTTCCATCTCTCGATCTCCCACCACCAGCATGTATGGGATATTCTGGAGCTGTGCATCGCGGATCTTGGCGCTCATGCGCTCACTCCGGGCATCCACGTCCACCCGTAGGCCGGCTGCCCGCAACCGCTCAGCCACCTCCTCACAGTACGGAATGTGGCGATCCGCGATGGGGATCATGATCGCCTGGACCGGCGATAGCCAGACAGGAAATGCCCCACCGTAATGCTCAATCAACACGCCGAAGAAGCGCTCCATTGACCCCAGCAGCGCTCGATGGACCATGTACGGCTGATGCTCCAGGCCATCCTCACCGACAAACCTCAGGTCAAAGCGCTCTGGCAGGTTGAAGTCGAATTGGATGGTGGTCAATTGCCAGGCGCGCCCCAGCGCATCCTTCACATCGATGTCGATCTTTGGCCCGTAGAAGGCGCCTTCGCCCTCCTTGATCTGGTATGACAACCCACGGCTGTCGACAGCTCGCTTGAGTGCCTCCGTCGCTACTTCCCACTGGGCCGGATCACCGACATACTTCTCGGGGCGAGTCGAAACATATATGTCAAACGCTTCAAATCCGAAAGCCTCGAGCATGTCCAGACTGAAGTCCAGAACTCGCTTGATCTCGTCTTCAACCTGCGCCGGCGTGCAGAAGATATGCGCATCGTCTTGCGTGAAGCCGCGCACGCGCAGCAGCCCGTGAAGTACACCGGACCGCTCAAAACGATACACGGTACCCCACTCAGCCAGGCGCATCGGCAGGTCGCGGTAGGACCGGCGGTGGCTCTTGTAAATCATGATGTGGAAGGGACAGTTCATAGGCTTCAGGAAGTACTGCTGCCCCTCGATATCCAGCGGTGCATACATGTTCTCGCGGTAGAAATCCAGGTGGCCGCTGGTCTCCCATAGCCGGCTGCGCCCGATGTGTGGCGTGTACACGATCTCGTAGCCGCCCTCCAGATGCTGCCGGCGGGCGAAGTCCTCGATGATCGTGCGAATGATGCCCCCCTTCGGATGCCACAGGATCAACCCACCACCAACCTCACCGGGGGCTGTACTGAACAGGTCCAGTTGAACTCCTAGCCGGCGGTGATCCCGCTTCTCGATCTCTTCCAGCTTTGCCAGGTACGCCTGGAGCTGCGTTTTGTTTTTCCAGGCCGTGCCGTATATCCGTTGCAGCGTTGGATTCTTCTCGTTGCCCCGCCAGTAGGCAGCCGCCGTGTATAACAGCTTGAAGGCGTTGGGCTTGATGTACCCCGTGTGGGGCACGTGGGGTCCACGGCAAAGGTCGGTGAACTCATGCTGCCTGTAGATGGAAATGGGCACCGGCTCCTCGACCGGCTCGCCGTATTCGTCCACATTGCCGGCCTCGAGCTCGTCAATGAGCTCAAGCTTGTACGGGTTATCCTTGAAGAGCTTACGCGCCTGGTCGGCACTAACCTCCTGGCGCTCAAACGGCCAGCGTCCTTTCACAATTTCGCGCATTCGCTGCTCAATCGCCTCGAGATCCTCGGGCGAAAACGTGCGCGGATTGCCATTCTCGTCGGTGCCAAGGTCGAAATCATAGTAAAATCCATTTTCGATCGGCGGCCCGATACCAAGCTTGGCTTCTGGAAACCGCTCCAAGACAGCCTCCGCCATCACATGGGCCGTCGAATGGCGCAATTTGTATAAAAATTCCTGGTCTTGCTGACCGTTTTCCGCTACATCCAGCTTCTCTTCGACTTTCGGCTCTTGTACAGCCATGAGTATCACCTCTTTCCATGCAAAAGCTACTTATAAAGTTTCTCGAAAAATGCTCAGCCGAGCTCTGACCTCACCTGCAGCACAATCGAAGTCCGCCCTTAACGACCTTTCGGGCAGGCATAAATCACAAATCAAAAAACCCCTCGCCCGTTATGGGACGAGAGGCTTCGACTCCCGTGGTTCCACCCACTTTCGGCAACAGATCGTTTGATCGCTGCCCTCATATGACTGATAACGGTTGTCACCCGGCTACGCCTACTCAGAGGAGTATCTTGTGCGGCACCCTCAACGCCGGCATCTCCCCTTTTCGGGCAGCGGCTCCCAGGTGGTTTTCCGTAAGGCCTAGCCGGCGGGGCTTCCAGTCGATGACCCCACCTCCCTGCGACCGGTCCCTCACGTACTCGTCCTGATCATCGCCATTTGATTCTGGTAAGGCTGTGGGCGGTAGAGGACTTGAACCTCTGACCTCCACGATGTCAACGTGGCGCTCTA
>CAYYSH010000239.1:0-4693 GCA_964474265.1 uncultured Anaerolineales bacterium | reverse complement strand
CTAACCAGGCGTAACTTTCTGAGCCAGGGAGCGTTACAGCTTTGGACACTGTTTCAGCAATGCTAATCAACTGCATCCAGGGGGCTCAGTGCTGATGAGCCCGGGATGCGCCAGACGTGTTTTGGAGGACTCCCTGCCATGATGCCTGCCAAACGTAAACGTCTCGTACTTATTCTTCTCGGTATTGCACTTCTTTCTCTCGTTTTTAGTGCTCTCTCAATGGCCGGCGTGACCCAACTTCTCAATGACGACGGTGTGTTTTACCAGGGGTCGCGCGCCGGTCGCATCCGAGGTGATATCGACGGGGCGGTCTTTACGCCCGAGTCCGCATTCTTCCCACTGACGATCCAATCCGTTGAATTTGCGCTGCATCGGCCGCATGGCGCTGACCACATTGGGGACTCAGCACGTGTGCGGGTGCAAATTTACGCCATCGAGGAGGGCGTGGTGGGCGATCTCCTGACCGAGTCAGCGCCTCAAACCTTCTCCGGGTTCGATCAGTGGTTCTCCGTGCCGTTGACTCAGCCGGTTACCATTGACACGCCGGCCAGCTTCATGGCGGCTGTGAAGTGGGAATCGGGGAGTGAAAATGAGCCGGCTCCCTCCATCGCGACAGACTCGAACCTGGATGCCCCTCAGGCACTCAAGGATCAAAAGAACATCTTCCACGATGCCAACATGGTGCTGCGACCTTCTGCGTGCCAGGATGAGTTCTGCGCTCACAGTCAGTTTTGGGGTGATCCAGAACTCGTGGGGTTCAACATGATTCGCGTCACGGTTGACACGCCGCAGCAGCCGACAAAGACCCCGACCAAGCCGGCGCCCACCGCAACGGCAACCCCGACCGTCGTGCCGCTGCCGACACCGAGCCAGCCCAGGGTCTATTTGCCGACTGTCTTGCGTGACTTCCTGGCCTCCATGCATGCGGTTCGCGTGGGTAGTGTGCCAGGCGAGGCAGTCAGCTACACACTCACATCAGGGGTGAAGCTGGCGGGCCTTTGCTGGCCCGGAGTCAACAACAATCTGTGGGTAGGCAGCGAACCGGATAGCGAGCGGGGTATCATGCGGAGTGTCATCCGATTCAACCTGAATCCTCTCCCGGCCGACGCGGTGCTGGTGAACGCTGAATTACGGCTCGTTGCTGTGGAAGCAGGCGGGAGCGACGCACCCATGGCAATCACTGTTCATGACATCAGTCGGCCATGGACTGGCTGCCCAACCTGGAATACTCTGGGGGGTGCTGTAGGTCAAACATGGGCCACTTTCAGTGTTGGCTCGGAGCTCGAGCAGTATACCGTGGATGTGACAGCATTGGTACAACATTGGATGACTGGCGACCTGCCGAACAACGGCCTCATGCTGCGAGGTGATGAGGGGGGTTCAGGATGGGTTCGCGGTTTCGTACCGACCGCGAGTTCCCAGGAGGACCTGCGACCTAGTTTGGTGATCAGGTACAGCCGGCACTAGAAACCATCATCGCTCAGGAACAGCGAGCTTTCAGGAAGGAGGTGGTTCCGGACTACCATCTGGTTGCTTGAAGAATAAGGTGCGACGTGAATACCAACGTTGCTAGCTATCGTGACGGAAGGGGGAGAGACGCATGCGGCAACGCAACAGCGACGCACGGGTTTCTGCGTCCAGTTTTCAAAGCAGGGCACCTCTGGTCGCGGGGCTGCTGGTTCTCGCCCTGTTAGTTCTACCCTGGCTCAACCTGCCTTTCGGCGGGTCGGATCACAACGTTGCATTTGGCCAACCGTCCGGGCAAAGCAGGGTGCCGCTACAAGCAGCGACATCGACGGCAACATTGACTCTGACGCCAACCACCAGTGCCACGGCAACGGTAACGTTATCGCCTACAGCCACATCGACAGCGACAGCGACCTCGACGCCCACTTCCCTGCCAACGGCTACGAGCACATCCACGCCTCCACCACCGCCACCCGGGCGCGATAGCCTCTCGGTCCGCGTGTTCTTGGACTATCGGTGTGATCAGTACTTCCAGACAAATGTGGATCTACCCATACCGAATGCCGATGTCACAATTAGCTTTCCGGATGGCTCCATGGCAACGCGCCAGACCACCTTGTTTGGCATGGCGTATTTCGCCGGCTTCGATGCCTCGGGGGGTCTGACCGTGAGCGTTGACATGCCACGGGATTTCAGAGGCTATAAAATCGCAAGTTGCCCTACCAGCCCGTCCAGCATTGCACTCAAGCCAAGTGACTTCCACTTCGGTTACAAGTTCGTATCGTTTGGAGCACTGGTTCGGGGAGAACTGGCCGGCCCATAAGCACCTGTGCCGGCGGTCACATCTCGCAGCACAGCAGCGGCGGAGAATCGGAAGTAACCCGGTTTTCCGCCGCTGTGCTTTGGTGCTATAATAAGTTGCATCATGAAAGTCAAAGTGAGTGTGCCGGCTACGACTGCCAATCTTGGGCCAGGTTTTGATTGTTTGGGACTGGCACTTGATCTACACAACACCGTTGCAGTGGAGAGTACCGAAAGCGGACTACAAATTACGGTCGATGGTGAAGGTGCTCGACGCATCCCCATCAACACGTCTAACCTGGTGTACCGGTCCATTGCCACTCTATTTGAGCATGTTGCTGAACCACTTCCAGGTTTGAGTATTCATCTAAGCAACGCCATTCCACTCATGAGCGGCCTCGGGAGCAGCAGTGCCGCAATCGTGGGCGGACTCGTTGCTGCTAATGCACTCCTCGGCAAGCCATTGACCGTCGACGAGCTTCTGGCGCTCGCGATCGAGATTGAAGGCCATCCAGACAATGTGGCACCAGCCCTTTTAGGGGGCTTGATCATTGTCGTCAATTCGGGAGGAAGGCCAATCTACCGTCGCATCGAGCCTCCTGCGCTTGACGTTGTCGTGGCGGTCCCGGAGTTTCGCCTGGCCACTGTGGAGGCGCGTGCCGCACTGCCAGACAGGGTTCCGCTGGCCGACGCGGTGTTCAATCTTGGGCGTGCTGCGCTGGTGGTGTGGGGTCTGTCTGATGCCGACTACGAGTTGCTGGCTTCAGTGATGGAAGATCGTCTCCACCAGCCCTATCGGACGCCGCTGGTGCCGGGCCTGGAGGATGTTTTCCAGGCAGCGAAGCGAGCGGGAGCAGCCGGCGTTGCCCTCAGCGGCGCGGGGCCAAGTGTAGTGGCTTTCGCGCCGGATAGACACACGGCTATTGCTGAGGCTATGCGCCGTGTGTTTGCTGCCTACAACCTGAGCGCCAGAACTCTACTTCTCAAGACGACCACTCAGGGGGCACAAATTGAGCATGTGGATACATAGACATCCACAACGGTTTCAATCGGTTCACTCGTATCTCGGACCTCCAATTGCTACTCTAAAAATCGCGCTTCTCTGGCCACTCTCCGACCGCGCCAGCACGTTTTCAGTTACATCGGGGCTCCGCAGGGGCATGGCGACGAATCTCTGATACCCACTCCCTATGGTCACAACGGCTGCAAAGTGGCGGATTGGCTTTTTGCTGCTGGCCATCCCGCTTCTCCTGGTTCTGCTCCTTGGCTTTGTGGTGCAGTACGTTGCCGAGGCCAGGGCCGGCGCTGCTGAGACTGCGCCACCTCACCTCATTCCCAACACTGATGTAAACCCCTTCGGTGCCAACTTCTTCTTGCAGTGGGAGGCGGAGCCCTTCAAACGGGAAAAAACGGTCGAGATGGCGGCGCAAGCCGGCATCGGTTGGGCCAAACAACAGTTTCCGTGGGAGGACATTGAACCCTCTCCTGGTCAGTATCAGTGGGAGAAGTACGACGCGATTGTTGACCTTTATCGCGAGCATGGCCTGCAGGTGATCGCGAGGCTCGATCGCCCGCCTGAGTGGACACGGGTAGATAATCGGTTCCCACAGCGCCCTCCAGATGACTTTAACGATTACGGTGATTTCGTGGAGGCGTTCGTACGTCATTTCCAGGGGCGTGTCCGGTACATTCAGATCTGGAATGAACCAAATATCTTCCCGGAATGGGGTGACCAGCCGGTCGATCCGGAGGCGTATACCCGCCTGTTGGCAATCGCTTACCGTCGAGCCAAAAGCGTGGATCCCAACATCTATGTTCTTTCAGCTCCGCTGGCGATCAATCTGGAGAACTTTCCCGCACGTCGGAACTTGAGCGATCTCTTGTTTCTGGAGGAGATGTACCAGGCCGGCGCGTCCGCCTTCTTCGATATCCTCTCGGCAAACGCTTTTGGGATGGATCGGCCACCGGAGGATGCACCAGATCCTGGCGTGTTAAACTTCCGCCGCGTAGAGCTACAGCGGGAGATCATGCTCCGTTACGGCGACGCCGATAAGCCAATCTGGTTTAATGAGTACGGTTGGAACGCAGCGCCGGCCAACTTCCCGCCCGAAGCCTTGATCTGGCAACGTGTGAGTGAGGAGCAGCAGGCACAGTGGACAGTCGAAGGTATTCGATGGGCACAGCAGCACTGGCCGTGGGCCGGCGTCTTTAACATCTGGTACTTTCGGCAGATTGGCAACATCACGCCAGATCAGGCGCACTACTATTTTCGCATGGTGGATGTGGATTTCACCCCGCGCCAGGTGTATTTTGCTGTCCAGGCAGCGGCCCAAGGAATTCGCGTTGCTGGACCAGGCTACCATCAAGAGACCGCCCCATCGGTGGTGCCGGATGGGAACTGGCAACCTCGGATTGTACCTCAGGC
>CAYYSH010000238.1:0-4728 GCA_964474265.1 uncultured Anaerolineales bacterium | reverse complement strand
CACTGGTGAGGCGAGATTCTTCGCGCCTGACGGCGCTCAGAATGACATGTCTTAGACGTCTCGGTCTTGACCGCGTAACTCCTGTCAGTAACAGGACTTACGCCGTGTTCTCCACGTGCTCAGCGATAAACTTGCTCCCCGCAGCATCGACTGCGTAACTCCTGTCAGTAATCAGTGAGCAGGTCTGAGCCGGCATGACTTTGGCTCTTGCAATGCGTACGTGCTCACTCCTCGGTTTTTAGATCGTACGACATGAAGAGGGCCGTGCTGGTCCCCCAGGTCTCCTCGGGATAGTAAGTTTGGTCGAAGCCGGCAATGCGGAAGCCGGCTTTCAAGTAAACGATGAGGGCCGGGCTCACAGCCGGCACGATGGAGACCAGTGCCCGGGCCTTGTGCCGCCGCGCAAACTCAATGGCTGCATCAATCAGCCGGGTCGCTATGCCCCACCGGCGGTACTGGGGCAGGACGAAGAGTTGCTCTAGAAGGGCAGTGCCATTGGCCTGAGGCGCTACGTTCGCAAAGCCAACCACATCGCCGCGTTCAACGGCCACGAATAATTCCCGGTCTTCGCTCTGCACGAACCGGGCATAGTCCCGTTCCCACAAGAACCTGTGTTCTTTCCGGATTCTGGCTACGACCTCGGCCTCTTCAACGGTCGCCGGCCGCACGACAACGGCTCGGGCTTTTTTCCAATCGTGGAGCGCCTGGCGGTGGGTGCTAAACGCGATTTCCTGCATTGGAGGCAGTTCATCGGGGCCAAAACGCGCGACCTCCTCAGCATCATCGCCGGCCCGCAGCTCGCCGCCCATGACGTGTCCCCGGAACAGGACGAGAACGCCGCGACCTACAACCTCGTTGTCATAAGAGTAAACGCCGAGCAGATCGTCCACGCTCACTTGTAGGCCTGTCTCTTCGAAGGCCTCACGGATAGCCGTCTCTTCGATGGTCTCCTCGTACTCGGCGAAGCCCGATGGCAGTGCCCAGTAGCCGGCTGAAGGGGGCACGCCGCGCCGCACGAGCACGACTTTGCCGGCGTCTTCAATAAGGATGCCGGCGGCAACCGAGGGGTTGATGTACAGGATGAAGCCGCACGCCGGGCAGACTGGGCGCTCCTTGTCGTCGATCAGGCGTCTCTCCAGCGCCGATGCGCAAATTGGGCAATACCTGGCTTCGAGAATCGATGGCACTGCTACTCACCCCTTACTCAGTTGCGGCGGGTGAGAAGGATGCTGCCCCGCCCTCCTCTACACGTCGAGGTTTCGGACATCCTTGGCGTGAGTCTGGATGAATCGTTTGCGCGGTGCAACCTTCGATCCCATGAGTATTTCAAAGGTTCGGTCGGCCTCTGCGGCGTCCTCGATAGTAACCTGGAGCATCGTACGCGCTTCCGGGTTCATTGTAGTTTCCCATAACTGGCCAGGGTTCATCTCGCCCAGGCCTTTGTAGCGCTGAATGCTCACATTGGAGCCTCGTAGTTCCTTCAGCAGCCTGTCTTTTTCTGTCTCGCTGTAGACCCATCGGTGCTTGCCATCGGCGGAGATGCGGTACAGTGGGGGCTGTGCGATGTACAGGTGCCCTTTCTCGATCAGTTCCCGCATGTAGCGGAAGAAGAAGGTGAGGAGCAATGTCCTGATGTGGCTTCCATCCACATCGGCATCGCACATCACGATCACACGGCCGTAGCGCAAGTTTTCGATGTTGAAATCGTCCCCGACGCCGGCCCCAAGTGCCGCGATGAGGGCTCGTACCTCTTTGTTGTTCAGAATCTTGTTCAGGCGAGCCTTCTCCACGTTGAGAATCTTGCCACGCAGGGGCAGAACTGCCTGGAAGCGGCGATCACGGCCTTGCTTGGCTGAGCCGCCGGCCGAGTCGCCCTCCACAATGTACAACTCTGCCTGGTTCGGATCGCGCTCGGAACAGTCGGCTAGCTTGCCTGGCAGCGATGCGTTTTCCAGCGCGCTCTTGCGGATCACCAAGTCGCGCGCTTTGCGTGCCGCTGCCCGCGCCCGCGCCGCCGTCTGCGCCTTGTCGATGATCGCTCTGGCTTGTCGAGGGTTTTCCTCTAGCCACTGAGCCAGCGCATCGGCGACGACGCTTTCTACCTGAAAGCGAACTTCGGCGTTGCCGAGCTTGATTTTTGTCTGGCTCTCAAACTGCGGATCGGCCAGCTTCACGCTCAACACGCCTGTGAGCCCTTCCCGAACGTCTTCGCCAGACAGGTTGGGGTCGCTCTCTTTCAGCAAGTTCTGCTTGCGAGCGTAGTCATTGATCGACCGCGTAATCGCTGAGCGGAAACCTGTCAGGTGGGTGCCACCCTCGATGGTGTTGATGTTGTTCGCGAAGGCATATATCGATTCTGTGTAGCTGTCGGTCCACTGCAGAGCAGCTTCGACCAGCGTCCCCTCAATTTCCCGTTCGACGTAGAATGGCTTGTCATGCAGTACGTCTCGGTCCCGCGTGAGGTGGCTGACGAAGGACATGATGCCGCCCTCGAAGTAGAAGGACATCTCTCGGCCTTCGCCGCGCTCGTCGATGAAGGTGATGGTCAAGCCACGCGTGAGGAACGCCATTTCGCGGAAGCGCTGGGCCAGAGTGTCGTAGTGGTAGTCCAGTTTCCCGAAGATTTCTATGTCGGGCATGAATGTCGTGGTGGTTCCGCTTCCAACGGTATCGCCTATTTTCTCAACCGGCGTCACCGGGGTACCGCGCTCATAGCGCTGACGCCACAGGTAGCCCTCGCGTCTCACTTCAACGACGCACCACTCGGACAGGGCATTCACGGCCGAGACGCCAACGCCATGGAGGCCGGACGCGACTTTGTAGCCGTCGCCGCCGAATTTGCCGCCGGCATGCAGGGTGGTCATCACGACTTCCAGGGCGCTCTTGTTCGTTTCCTCGTGGATGTCGACCGGGATGCCGCGTCCGTTGTCCGTCACGGTGACGGAATGATCCGGGTGGATTGTGATGGTGATCCGGTCAGCGAAGCCGGCCAGCGCCTCGTCAACGGAGTTGTCAACAACCTCGTACACCAGATGGTGCAGACCTCGCACGTCGGTCGAGCCAATGTACATGCCAGGCCGGCGTCGGACAGCTTCCAGGCCCTCCAGCACCTGGATGTCGCTGGCGTCATAGTGCAATTGGGCTTCCAGTAAGTTAGTGTTATTGCGCGCCATAAGGACCTCTTGCTTCAGGAGTTGGCTTCAAGTTGTTCAATGCGTTTGAGAATATCGCGCCGGTGCATCAAGTCGTGCACGCCAAGCGCCCGGAAAAGTTGTTCAACTGTCATTTCCCCCCATCCGGGGTGATCCAGCGTTTGAGCCAGATCGTGGCTGGAAAGCGATCTCAAGGTATTTAACGTTTTTTCACGCACGGTCTGCAATGCCTGGATGGCTTCCGCTGCCGGCCGGCCAGCCTTGTTGGCGACCTGCGCAATGTTCCAGGCATCCATGTCGAAATCTTCAATCGCGACAGGCTCGCCGGCCAGTGCCCGCTCGGCAAGTTCCACGTTGGCCTGCTCGCCGATTGCTACATGATGGAGGATCTCCCGGATGGACCACTCCTGGTTGGGTGACCAGGCCATCTGTTCTTCGGTCAGGCCTTCAACCGTGCTGAGCAATTGCCGGCGGGCCTGAGTGATTTTCTTGATAATGCGATCTGTGTCAGCCATAAGCCATCGTTTGCCCCAAGGTGTGCTGTCTTGTTTCGCGAGTTCAGTCTGAGCTCATAGCTCGATAGGCTGTCTGTTGCATCCACCGATTGTAGCGGTCCTTATAAAACAGCAAACTTGCTGCTGCAAGGCCACTACCGATGAAGGCGTGGCCGGCAATACCAATGACCATCCCGATCGGATGCAGCGCACCGATGCGCTGCCATACCAGGGCAAGCCCGCGGGTCAGGACAACGATTAAGATGACCAGACCCAGTGCCGACCAGAAATTGCGTGCCACTACGTTGGCGCTGTTCCAGATTGCTCGTATCGGCCCTACGCGGTTCAGGATGATCGCGTAGACAACGAAGTACAGGTAGATCCATAGCCAGATGATGCTCATGTACAGGATTCCCATCAGAAAGGAGGCGACTTCGGTACTCACCAGTGTCAGCAGGCCGATCAAGAATGAAAATGGAACAATCAGTGCCACAGCGAAGAAAAAGATCAAGAGGCCCAAAGCGATCACGCGTAGCCACAACGCGCCGGCCTGGTTCAGAAGGGCACGCGGGTCCAGAGGCTGGTTCTGGACTCCCTGGGCAATCAGCGTCAGGTATACACATCCAATTGCAAGGCCGGCCAGCATCAGAATCGCGGCGAGGCCGACCACTGCCAATCCGCTCTGCACTTCGATTGGGCTGACAGTTCCTGAATTGCCGTTAGCCATTAAGCTTGGGACGCCCAAGAGGCTGGCTGACAGCAGGGAGAACAGGTTGTACTGCTGTGCCAGGGCATCCAGCACCTCGATCAATCCGCTAATGTTGATAGAGGCATCCGGGATGGAACCCGTTGCGGCGCCGGCAATGGTTCCCTCGATCGATTTGAATAACGGGGCAATGGACAATCGCGGACCTCGCCAGTACCAGAGGTCTAGCAATACAGGTATGGCGATTATCCACAGCCTTTCGGCAACCAGGTTGAGGCCGGCAGATAAGCTGTCAATGACCCCGAGGCGACTTTCTTCCACGCAGTAATTTTAGCACAGATTGAAACGCCTGAGAAGCCGGCGGGCAGCCAAAACC
>CAYYSH010000237.1:0-4760 GCA_964474265.1 uncultured Anaerolineales bacterium | reverse complement strand
TCGCAGTCCTCCAGGTGCTCGTACGCGATGCGGACTCTTTCCTTGAGTTCGCCGGAGCGGTGCAACTTGAGATAGGCTGGCTCAAATTCTGCAGGCATGGCCTGTTTCTGTAGCCTGTTGTGTGGCTGTTGCCGTGGGATTGGGATGGATCGGCGGCGTGGTTGTCGCGGTCGGCCAGGAGGTGGCCGTCGCGGCGGGTGACGCCGTTGGCTCCGGGGTGGTCGGCGTCGCCTGGCTGCAGGCTTCCAGCCACGGCGCAGCCAGTGCCAGACCGCCGAGGCCGGCTATGCCCTTGAGAAACGCGCGCCGATCCATCCTTCTGCTCCTCTAAGCAGCTTCTTGTTCAGCGATCCACTGAGGGAGCAGGCGGTGACGATCAGCCTGCTCCCGGCGGTATTGGTCCCACAAACGCTCCAGTTCGCGCGTCAATTCATCGAGGCGCAATAATTCGCGCTCGCTGAGTCGTTGGCGACTGGCCTTCTTGTACAGTTCTAGCCTTTCCTCTGCCAATCTGTTAATTCGCTGCAGTGTGCTCTCCTCGCGTTCCACCACTACTCACCTCTCCTACAACAACACAACGTACTACTCTTGTCAAGCGGTAATGCGATCAGTTAGTCGCTGCATAGGGCTTCTGGAAGGAGTGCTTTCGACCGGCTGCATGTCGGAAGCGCTTAGAATCGCGTCTACCTCGTCGCCGGTCAGTACCTCTTGCTCGATGAGTGCCTCGGCGACAGCGTCCAGGCCGGCACTGTGTGTCTCCAGCACGCTTCTGGCTCGTTCGTACGCCGTGTCAAGGATGTGGCGCACGGCGTCGTCGATGTCCCGGGCGGTTGCCTCGCTGTACTCGGGCGGGTGACGGTAGCCGTTTTCAAGATACACGTCCTCCGGTGCCGTGTGCAGGGCGAGATGACCTAACTCGTCTGCCAGACCCCAGTCCAGCACCATGCGGCGGGCCAGGCGCGTGGCCTCTTTCAAGTCATTTTCAGCGCCACTGGTGGCCGTGTCCAATACCAGTTCTTCGGCGGCGCGCCCGCCCATGAGGACAGCCAGTTTGTCGTGTAGATACTCGCGGGTGTACAGGTGCTTTTCCTCAACCGGTAGTTGCTGAGTCAGCCCCAGCGCGCGCCCCCGGGGTACGATGGTCACTTTGTGGAGCGGGTCGGCGTAGGGCAGGACGGCTGCTACAACAGCGTGGCCGGCCTCGTGATACGCCATGCATCGGCGCTCTTCCGGGCTGATGATCAGGCTCTGTCGCTCCAGTCCCATCATCACCTTGTCCCGCGCTCGCTCCAGATCCTCGTGCTCAATCCAGTCCTTGTTCTTACGAGCCGCCAGCAACGCCGCCTCATTGAGCAGATTCTCCAGGTCTGCCCCGGAGAAACCGGGTGTGCCACGAGCAATGGCTGTCAGGTCCACGTCGGCGGCCAGCGGTTTGCCGCGAGCGTGTAGCTCGAGAATGGCCAGGCGTTCGGTGAGTGTTGGCAGGTCAACGACGACGCGCCGGTCGAAACGGCCTGGTCGCAGCAAAGCGCGATCCAGGATATCGGGTCGGTTCGTGGCTGCGAGAATGATCACTCCCTCGTTAGGTTCGAAGCCGTCCATCTCGGCCAGCAACTGGTTGAGGGTTTGCTCTCGTTCTTCGTGAGCACTGGTGATGCCAGGGCCCCGCTGCCGGCCAATGGCGTCAATCTCGTCCACGAACACGATGCAGGGGCTGTGTGCCTTTGCCTGACGGAAGAGGTCGCGGACACGGCTGGCGCCTACACCCACGAACATTTCCACAAATTCGGACCCGGTGATGGAGAAGAAGGGCACCCCCGCCTCGCCGGCCACGGCACGGGCCAGGAGCGTCTTTCCGGTTCCCGGCGGGCCGATCAGCAACACGCCCCGAGGAATCTCGGCTCCGAGTTTCTGGAACTTGAGCGGGTCTTTGAGAAACTCGACGACTTCCCGGAGTTCGGCCTTGGGGCCTTCGCTGCCGGCAACGTCGTCAAACGTGACCGGCGTTGTTTCGGGTGAATACATCTTCGCACCACTTCGCCCGAAGCCCAACACGTCCGACGCGCCACGTTGCCCGCGTGCGAACAACATATAGCCGAACACAAGCAATAGTAGAAGCGGCGCCAGGCCCAGTAGCAGAGGCATCCACGAAGGCGACGATGAGGGGACGCGTCGGGCAGTAATCTCGACACCTTGAGCCTGCAAGGCGGGCAAGAGTTCGGGGTCTGGGAGGCTGGGCGTAATGGTCCAGAAGAAACGGGAATTGGCAGTTATCCCGCCGTCAGTTTTGCCTTCGACCGGCTGGCTGAGCTCCCCATCAATGCGTTGGTTCCCAATGGTCACGCGTACGACATGGCCGGCCGCCAGCTCACGGCGGAAGGTGCTGTATGGCAACTCGATGCGCTGTGGCGCTTCCTCTGGCTTGACATACTGAACCCACAGCATGAAACTACCCACGAAAATCGCGACCCACACCATAAACCACAGCGTTTCGCGTTTCAACTTAATCACCTTCCTTGTTCCCACAATCACATCTCACCAGGCAAGTGCTTGCATGGAAGTGTTCGGTGTTAAGCTTCTACTTTAATTATACTATACCTTGCAAAGGTCAACGCGAGGTATCAAGCAGGTCAAAATTGTGACTCAATAGGGGCACAGATAGCAGCATGAGCGGATGGCCGGCAGGTCAGTGCCGGGGCACTTGTGCTTGTGCATCGTAGAGAAGGGATGTTACGTGAGGTAAGCGCGCAGCTTTTGGAGGCGCTGGGGTCTGCGCAAACGGTGCAGCGCGTCATTCTCGATCTGTCGGATGCGCTCTCTGGTCAGCCCGAAGCGCTCTCCAACTTCTTTGAGGGTGTATTCTCGCCCATCCCGCAGACCGTATCGCAGCTCAATGATGCGAGCCTCCCGGGATGGCAGCGCGCCCAGGAGGGTTTGGATGTCATGGGCCAACGCTTCCTCTTCGATAACGTCTACCGGCAGCGGATCGCCACTTTCCAGGAACTCGCCGAACTGACTGCCACCGTGTTCCATGACCGGCTTCTCCAGAGACATGGGACGCTGGGCGTGTTGTATCAGCCGCTCTATCTCGTCTGGGGTGTCTCCCAACCGCTCTGCTAACTCTTCGGGCGTCGGTTCGCGACCCAATTCCTTGGTCAGTTCGCGGGTGGCCTTTCGCAGTTTGCGGACCTGTTCCTGGCGGTGGACCGGCAATCTGATGGTGCGCCCCTGATCGGCAACAGCGCGTGTAAGGGCCTGTCGGATCCACCAGGTAGCGTAGGTACTGAATTTGTGGCCCCGTCGCCAGTCGAACTTTTCTGCTGCTCGCATCAGGCCAATGTTGCCTTCCTGAATCAGATCCAGCAAGGGTACGCCTTGTCCAAGATAGTTCTTGGCCAGGCTGACTACAAGGCGGGCATTGGCAGTGATCAGTTTGTGGCGGGCAGCTTCGCCGGCCTGTACCAACTGCTCGAGAGTGGCTCGCTCAGCCGCCGGCAAAGTCTCGCTCTTCAGTCGCTGCTTGGCGGCTTCACCCTGCTCGATTTGTCTGGCGAGTGCCACTTCCTGCTCCCGCGTCAGCAGAGGGGTGGCTCCGACTTCGCGGAAGTAGAGTGTAATGGCATCGTCATCAGCGACATAGCTCAGTCGGGTGGGCTCGTCGGTCTCTGTTGCCGTCTCATCTTCTTCGCATACTTCGACGCCGGCCTCGTCCAGACGCCGGAGCACATCTTCGAGCCGCGATATGTCCGTGTCTGGGTCCGGCAGATGGTCCAGAATGTCGTCGAGCGTGGCATAGCCGGCCTTTCGAGCCTCCTCGATGAAGGCCTCAATCCGATTATTCGCGTTGTGGTGTCCGTTGCCCTCCATGAGAGGCCCTCCTCTGGCAAACCTCGCTTTTACACCGTTCTCCTGCTATTATTTTATAGCCCTCAGGTCAAAAATGGGTCCAGAGCGGGTCAGAAAGTAGTTCACACTTCGGCGAGGTCTGACAAAAGTTGAGATTTCATGGTAGTCTCGAAGCGCGGAGTAGAGCGGAGAGCGCGGGCAGCTTTCCGCCGGGAGGTCTGCGGATTGGGCGCGGTATTTTGACGCGATTGAAACCGCGCTAAGACCGGGCTTTGACCTTTGTCGTTTAGAATAGCGCTTGCAAGGAGGACGCAAGCCAGTGGGGCGGTGTGTTAAATAGCACACCGCCCCAACGCTTTTTGGTCATGCTATTTGTCTTTCGCTGCTTCCTCACACAGAAATGGCGGCCGGCCACCCCCGCTGTGATACTCGTAAATGCGATCCCCAACCCGCAGACGGATAAGCAATCCGTCGTGTTGAATCTGAGTGTAGGCCATGCCGGGCTTGGGGCATCCCATGCTGGAATCTGGCCAGATCACCGATTGGGCTTCGACCAGCTCAATGTCATCCACAGAAACGGACAGCCGGCCGGCCAGATCCTCTTTCGCCTGTCGCACCAATTTCTTTGAGGCCGGACTGGCCTCCAGCGCTTGCGTGGGACTCACTTCGACACTCTCCTCCCGGATTTCTTGCGTAGGGGGCAATGCCGGCGGCGTAATCTGGGCGCACCCGATGGCGCCCACGGCTATGAGCAGGCCGGCCACTACCCCCATCCAACTCTGGCGCATAGGTCTTGTTTCCCCCTTTATCCACTGACTTCGGTCTATGCCCTCAAGTAGGGGCAGGTCTTGCACCCGCTCAGGGCGACCGCAAGGGTCGCCCCTACAACCGGATTTGAATACGCCCATATTAAA
>CAYYSH010000236.1:0-4779 GCA_964474265.1 uncultured Anaerolineales bacterium | reverse complement strand
GGGCTTCGGGCTGATGTTTCAAGAGTATGCGCTTTTCCCGCACAAGAACGTGTACGAAAACGTAGTTTTCGGTCTGCGGATGGCGGGGTGGGGGCCGGAGCGAGCAAGGCAGCGGGTTGCGGAGGTTCTCCAACTGGTGGGCCTGGCCGGCTTCGAGGAGCGGGATGTCACCGGGTTGTCCGGCGGAGAACGTCAGCGTGTGGCTCTGGCACGCAGCCTGGCGCCCGAGCCGCGCCTGCTCATGCTGGATGAGCCGCTTGGGGCACTGGATCGCATCTTGCGAGATCGGCTCATGGTGGAGTTGCGGCACATCCTGAAAAACGTGGGGTTGACGTCGCTGTACGTCACGCATGACCAGGAAGAGGCGTTCGCTCTGGCGGATCGCGTGTTGATCATGCAAGATGGCCGGATCGTGCAGAGGGGCACGCCAGAGGAGGTTTACCGCAGGCCGGCCACTCCGTTTGTGGCCCAGTTCCTTGGGCTTACGAACCTGATTCCGGGAACCGTCGCCGCCACCGAGCCGCTGTGTGTCGATACGTCTTTTGGCCGGCTCCAGGTCAGCCCGGACGGCGCCGGCCCGTCGGTCCAGGCCGGCGATCGCGTCATGGTGTTGGCGCGCCCTGAGGCAGCCATGCTGTTGAGCCCGGGTTCGTATGCCGACAACCTGATCGTGGGTACGCTCACGGACAGATCGTTCCGGGGCGGTCATTACTGGATCGGGGTCCAGCCGGCTGACGGGCCAGAACTCAATTTCCAACTGGGACCTGACGTCAATGTGCCAGAAGTCTCCGCAACCATTCGACTTGCCCTGCGCAGAAACGCGCTGACTCTACTACCGGAATGGGAGACCGACTGACGCCTTGATCGAGGACCGCTCATGACCGCGCCGAAACTGTGTGTTGACCACGTGTCCAAGTCCTACGAGGTTGATGGGCGCCTCGTGCAAATTCTCCAGGACATCAGCCTGACCGTGTGGCCCGAGGAGTTTGTCACGCTTCTGGGGCCAAGCGCAAGTGGCAAGTCCACGTTGTTTAACATCATTGTCGGGCTAGAGGAGCCTGATGAAGGCACTATTCGACTCGACGGTGGGGTGGTGAAAAGGCGCACGGGCCACGTAGCCTACATGCCGCAGAAGGATCTGCTCCTTCCCTGGCGCACCGTGCTGGACAACGTGATCCTCGGGCCGGAAATTGCCGGCGTGGATCGAGAAGAAGCCACCCGACAGGCGCGTGAGCTGATCCCCCTGTTTGGCCTCGATGGCTTCGAGAACAGCTATCCGTCGGCTCTGTCCGGTGGCATGCGACAGCGCGCTGCCTTGCTGCGCACGTTCCTGTATCAGAAAGACCTGCTGTTACTGGATGAGCCGTTTGGTGCACTGGACGCCCTGACCCGGATGGAGCTCCAAGAATGGCTCCTGGAAGTCTGGGAACAGTTCAAACACACCATTCTGTTCATTACTCACGACGTGGATGAGGCCATCTTTCTCTCCGACCGTGTGTACGTGATGACCCCGCGTCCCGGGCGCATCCGCGATGTGGTTGTGGTGGAGCTAGGCCGGCCACGCCGGCGCGCCATGGAGAACACGCTGGAGTTCATCCGCCTGCGGGAGCGGCTGCTGTCCATACTGAGAGGAGACTAGCAACAACATGAAGATTTACACGCGCTCCGGGGACTATGGTGAGACCGGTCTGTTCGGCGGCCAGCGGGTGTCCAAGGCCGATCTACGAGTGGAAGCGTACGGCAGCGTTGACGAGCTGAACGCTACCCTCGGGTTCGCCAGGTCGTTCATCAGCGATCCTGAAATCGATGTGTGGTTGGCACAGGCTCAGAGCCGGCTCTTTGACCTGGGTGCAGACCTGGCAACGCCGCAGGCCGGCACTTCACAGCGGACTGAATCCCACGTGCAGCGAGTCCAAAACACGTGGGTTAAAGAACTCGAAGACGCAATTGACGAGGTTGAGAACGAGCTTACGCCTCTGAGCACGTTCATTCTTCCCGGAGGCACGCCCGGCGCTGCTGCACTCCACCTGGCGCGCACGGTGTGCCGGCGCGCGGAGCGCCGGGTCGTCGCCCTCAGCCAGCAGCAAGAGATCAACCCCGCGATACTGGTGTATCTGAACCGGCTGTCGGACCTGCTGTTTGTGCTGGCACGCCTGGCGAATCAGCGTGCGGGTGAGCAGGATACGCCGTGGACGGGCACCGTGCGTGCGGGTGAGGCCGGCAACTGAGAGGCCCACGAGGCGACCAGTTGCTAGACATAAGTGATTCGGTGGACTGCAGAGCCCCTTGTTTCTCAGCCCAATTTTAAGCTTACAACCGCTTTTGCCTTACGACACGTAGTTGACAAAAGCTGCTAAATGAAGTACAATAACATAAATTAAAGAGCTAGTCTGTCTCGGGAGTGATCAGGCCTGCCCACTGTTCAGTATCTTGAGATCAGAGTATTGTTGGCTCTGGGTCGAGTACCCGAGCTTAAGTGTTGCTGGATATGAGGCCGCTCGCATCGCGAGCGGCCTCGGTGCGGTTAGTGGACAAATGTCATAGGTAATCCGTATAATAGTCGTTCAATAATCGTAGGGTTCGCACCCGAAATGTTTGGCATTCGTAGCCCGTTAGCTATTGACGGTAGCGCAAGAATTCGGGTACAATAAGCACGGTGTACCGTGCAGCCGACAGGGGGGCACTGTCCCAAACAGCCTAAAGCCTACTGTTAGTCAAAGAATCCTAGAATGGGTTCTGCCCTCACGGGTCCCCTCCAACCCAGTCGGCACAAGCTTCAATGTTGAAGATACAGGTCCTGAGCAGTGTGCTGAGTGAAGCTGGCGGTGTGTTGAACGATCGAAGTCACTGGACACTGGACCCTGTAGTGAACATGTAGCGCGTGCGACTCAAACCAGGCGATTCTAAGGACTCCTGTCCTGAATCGCGCGGCGTGACAGATAACGTGTCGAGTCTGAACAGTCGCGCCCGATTGAACATCGTCATGGAACATGGTAGCCACAATCATTCATGGCCCACCACGCGTCCATCGTGTGATTTCCATTTTGTCGCGTGTATTGGCCTCACAACACATCGTGGGTTGTCCCCCCAACCTGCCCTAAGGGGACTCTAGTCTATGAAACGAGGCATAACGCGAATCGTGCTCGTTGTCGGCGTCGTGCTGATGCTCTTTGGCGTCAGCGCCGTCATGGTGATGGCTGATGACGGCATTCCGACTGAGCCGCTCCCCCCTATGGATGAGCCGGGGCCTCGTGTTGCTTTTTGGCTGACTGAGATGCCGAAGCTGGTATATGTCAACGGGGAGGAGTTCACCCTTCAGTTTACTGCTGTTCCACTGACCGCGTCTGTTCAGGTATGGGACGTTGACATCAGCACTTATATGACATATGGCTCCCAGTTCGAGGATGGGGATGGCCTGGATCCAGGCCGGCAAGCTACTGTGCGCACGATCCTCTTGAACCACGGCATTATCCCGGATACCAGGAACCCTACCGAGACACTGCAGCAAATCTGGCGCGAACTCAGCGAATCCGAACGATCTGCACTGATCAACGAGCTGCGACAACTCGGGTTTCGGTACGAGCCGTGGGAAAGCGCTCTGGACATGCTCCGCAACTTCTGGCTCGAAACTGGCCTGTGCGATGGGATGATTGGGCTGGTGAGTGGACCGGGCGGAAGCATGCTACTTCACCATCCTTGCCTGGCCCCGCGGCGATCACTGGAGAGATTGGTCGAGCATGGCCCCACTGGCTGGTACGAGTTCACCTGGGCACTGACTGAAACGCTGCAAATTGCAATTCAGTACGCCGATCAGGGATATCCCGTCGAGCTTTTCGTGGTGAATCGGGGTCCGGTCATGGATGAGGACCGGGACCGAATTGCAGAGATCATCGACATGGCGAGGGCTCATGGGATTCGGGTGAACGTGGTCCCAATGGGCAATGAGCCTGGCGATCACATGCGCTTTCCGTATCTCAAACCACTTCGGGAGCTGGCCGAGGGAACTGGGGGATCGACGTACTATCGCCCTAATCTTGATAACATATATGATTTTTCCATGTTGCCCGGACTCGCGCGCGAGATTATGCGCGATTTCTATGGGAGGATGGGGCAGATAGACCATGGTACGCTGGTCGCTCCCCGTGCGTCCCTTGTACTCGCACCTTCCGAGTATGTGCAAATCGTGTCTCCTGAAACGCGCATCGATTTTGAGAACCTCAGGGTAGGCGAGCCGCAAACCGTTGATATTCACTTACGGGTAACGACCAACGTCACGGAGACTCTCTTGCCGGTTTTTCAGGGTACACCTGACCGGGCCGATGGCCAAAGCTCTTATTTTGAGTGGTTTGACGCAACCGGTAGTATTCACCGTATTCCACTGCCGCAACGCGTAATTTCAGTGACAACTGGTACACAGGCCGCCGGCCCTAGCCCGACGCCGACTGTCACTCCATCCCCACCCTCTTCGCCCATGCCAACACAGCCTCCACCGCCTACTGAGACCGCTACCCCGATGCCAACAGCAACGGCCACAGCAGTGCCAACCGCCACACCGTCTCCCACGGCGACGGCGAGCCCGACCACCACACCGGTTCGCCGCCGGCCAACACCTACGCCGCGACGTCCGGTTGACGTGAGAAACAAATTCTATGTGCCGCTTGCGGCTCGGAGCCAGAGGAGCCAGGTGCAGTGGCCATATCCGCCACCGCAGTCAGGCAATCGCATAGAAATCCCGGTGCTGGACGCTCTGCTGAGTCGATTCTTTCCCTGAGGTGTGCT
>CAYYSH010000235.1:0-4839 GCA_964474265.1 uncultured Anaerolineales bacterium | reverse complement strand
TAGAGTACTTCATAGTATACCAGTGATAGGTCAAAATTTGGTCCATAGCTGGGTGCAATCTGGTCAAAGTTTGGCGCTCTTAATTGGCTACATCGCCGGCCTTCCCAAGACAGACCGCATCCAGAGCCAGCAGAGGCGCTGACGCGCCCTATAAGGCATACCCGGAGCCATTGATAAGGTGTTCACCTTATCCTCAAGTGAGGATCGAGCCCTATAATAAAGTCGGTCAATTGTGGATAAGTTGAAAGACCCTGGAGAGACACATGCACAATCTGCTCCAGTTGCCGGCGCACTCTTTCGTCGTCGTTGAGCCGGGCTTATAGCACCGAGGGTGAACACCAGATTGGCCAGCGCCTGCGAGTCTCATCGTGTAGCTCCCGCTCGGTCAAAAATCGAGTGCCCATCAGAACCATCTCGCGCGGAGTTGTTCAAACAAGCCGGCCTGGCGGAAGTCGAGCAGCGCCTCGTTGATCTCTTTGAGAAGCTGCCGGCTGTCCAGACGCACCACGATGATGTATCGCTCGTCGGTGATGGGCTCGCCCACCACGCGCACGCCCCCTTGCCTGCCAATATACCCGTAGGCCGAGACAGCATCAACCAGAGCGGCATCGGCCTGGCCGGCCCGTACGGCGTCCAGAGCTGCCGAGGGAGTTTCGAGAGGTAAGATTTCCAAATCTGCGAATTGCTGGGCCAGCCGGCGCGCCTCCAAATCGCCTCCGGAGCCCCACTCCACAGCCAGTCGACGGCCGGACAGATCCCCAACTCCACTAATCGCCGGCTCACCCTCGGACACGACGAGAACCTGGCCGGCGTTGAAGTAGGGCTCCGAATACGCGACGTCTCGCGTCAGTCGCGGGTCATAGGGATAGGCGGAGATGATGAGGTCATACTGGCCGGCTAACAGTCCGTCAACCAAGCCGTCGAAACTGATGGGGACGAACCGGACCTCGACGCCCCATCGCTCGGCCAGCGCGTGGGCCAGGTCCACATCGTACCCCACAATCTGGCCGGCGTTGTCCACCTCGAACGGCGGAAAGCTGGGGTCCAGCCCGACCCGTACCACCCTCTCGCGCTGTATCCGCGCCCAGGTGTCATCCTGCTGCCGGCGAATCACACCGCCCAGCGACAGTGCAGCCAGACCAACCGTGGCAAGACCAATGAGCACGAATACCCAACGACGTCCTGGGCGTCGAATAAATTCGCCGGCGGATGCAAGAACCGCGTTAGAAACAAGCTGTGCGGCGATCTGGCTGATCCGTTTCAGCAAGCTGCTCACAGCCGATGAGCCATTCACTGCTCGTCCTGGCGAACAGGGGCCGGCAACACAACTGCCTCGGTCGGGGGCCGAACAACCTCCTCAGGCCACAGGCGACAGAAAGCACAGCGTCCGGGCGCAGACGTTGGCTGACCACACTGTTCGCACGCGTCCAGCCTGGCCTTTTCCTCTTGCCAGTTTGCCAATAGACCGTCCTTCTCTTTCGCTCGCAAGAAAGAGAGATAAAAGTGCAGTTTTGCACCAGGCCGTTTCTCCTCCAGGCTGTCCAGCAACTCCTTGTAATAGATCGTGCTTGCGCCGATAGAATATGGACACTCCTCGTAGATGTAGTCAATTCCACGTAACAGAGCATAGGCCGCCGTCTCCCGCTCGTAGAAACGGCAGAAGGGCTTGATCTTCCGCGCAAAGCCATCACTCTCTGGCAACACGGGATGTTGGCGCGCCAGATAACCAACGTTCCAGTTCAGCGCGTTCTGGAGGAGAACTGCCGCCTCGTCATCCAGGTTGTGACCGGTAGCCAGCACCGGGTAACCGAACTCGTAGGCAATCCGGTTCATCTCATGGCGTTTGATCAGCCCGCAAACGGAGCATGGCTTGCCCTTTCCACGTCGCGTCCTTCGCGCGACCTCGGGAATGCTCTCACCGTAGGTTGCTTTGACATCGAGTACATGCAATTTAGTGCCCGAACGCTGTGCAGCAAATGCTTTGACCCTGGCGTAGGACTCATCGCTGTAACCGATCCCACCGTCAATTCCCAGGCCCAAATACACAGCATCGGCCTGGTAACCCAGTCGGAGCAGGACGTCCCACAAAGCCAGTGAATCCTTGCCGCCGCTCACCGCGACCAGTACACGCTCATCGCGGCGCAACATCCGGTATTTGCGGATGAAGCGTTCAGTCTGTGCAGGGAGCCACTCCAGGTAGTGTTCTTTGCACAACGCCAGCTTGTGCTGACGCATGTTAATGACGGCTGTCTCACCACACTTACGACAGCGCATGAGCGGCCCCCCCGGAAATCGCGGCGATCAGCTCGATCTCGTCGCCAGGCTCCAGGATAGTGTCATCGGTCACCAACTCGCCGTTCCGCACGATGAGATAACTCTGGGGGTTGAGCTGGAGCTCTTTGATTGCGTCACGGGCTGTCTTGCCAGGTTTGACCTCCCAGGTTTGACGCCGAAGTTTGACAGTCACTTTTTCGCTCATAGCAACCATCACTCCCAATGATTGAGATTTTCAAGCTGCAGTATTGATTATAGCATTAACTCCCACCAACGGCATAGTTTTGGATCTCCCAGTAAATGGGCTTGGGTACAAAGTCAACGTCCACGAGAGTAAAGTAGTCCTGAAAAGTGTGGGTAGGCCACGGCAAGCGGAAAGCCCAGATGGCCACCACCCGGCACCAGTTCCAGCTCCGTGCAATTTCGTAAGCCTGGATAGTGTAGGCTGCACGCTGCGCCGGCCTCACCGCCTTGGTCCACCTGGGATGATCGTTCCAGCCCGCTTCCGTGATGTAAATCGGTTTCTCTGCATCGCCGTTCGCCACCATGATCTGGCGCAGGAGTTCAACACGCCGGAAGTTGATCTTGTCCGGGGCCGGCGGGTCATCCGGGGGAAACTTCCAGCCGTAAGCATGGGCGGCCAAGCCATCGAAGTAAGGCGCCGCGCCGGCCTCGTACATGGCTTCCAGGAACTGGAGATCATTCATAGCCTGGGGATCACCCGGGCGAGCCAGTGTGGGAGCCAGGCCGGCAGCCAGCACAACGACATTGGGATCGGCCTCCTTGGCCCGCAAATAGGCTATCCGCAGCAGTTCGACGTAGGCTTCTGGGTCTACCGGCTGAAAGCCCCATTCGAAACTCAGATTGGGCTCGTTCCAGATGATAACAGCGTGAATGCGGTCACGGAAGTGATCGACGAAGGCATAGATGAAATCGCCGTAGATATCAAAATTCTCTCGGGGGAGAAACCGGAAGGTGGTGTCTTCAGGACGGGCCCAGGCCGGCACGTAGTCAACGCGAGCAATGACCGACAGGCCCTGTCGATTAGCGTGATCGACAACCAGGTCAGCATGTCCCCAATTGTACTGCCCCCTGGCCGGCTCGATGTAGCCCCACGGAAAGTACTCCACAATCCACGGCGCACCCATCTTCCGCACCATCTCCAGCGTGCGTTTGATCTTGCGCGGCTCCACCTCGTCGGTCAGCCGGGTGTGGACACCGATCTTGGGATTGGCCGTGCGGACGCTCTGCTGCGGTCCCAGGGTCACCGGTGCCGGCGGGATCTGTGCAACCAGGATGCCGGCCAGCGTCCAGAGCATGAGGACGACCGCTGTCAGGCGTGTGGACATCAGCGTGTTGCGTGACCTTGTCGGCACGAAGCAGGGCGGAGAGAGGTCTCCTTGCTTACAGGATGCCTCTCCGCCCCGTCTCGTCCCTATCGGATCGTCACGCGAGGGTCAGTCGCGCTCGATCAGCGCCCGCAGGCCCCGCCGGAGTCCCTCCAACGTGCTGATCGCCTCCACCTGAGATTCCACGATCAACTGCGAGTACCGGGTCGTCAACGCTTCGACGCGCCGAATCTGCGTGGTGGCCTGCTGAACATACGGTGCTGCTTGCCGCCGGCCAGCAATCAACCCGCGCCGCAGAAAGTAAACTGCCGCGCCCACGACGAGCATGAACAGGAACATTTCAACGATCAACAAGATAGCGGCGATGCCGGCCAAAACAGAGATTGTGTTCATGTCTTCCTCCTACGCCCCATCAATGTCTGTGAACCGGACCAGGAGCCATTCCAGCGGACGCTTGAACGACGTGGTGAGCGGCTCTTCCGGGTGTTCTGGGCGCACCCAGATGGTGTAAGTGCCGGCCCGCCGGCCCGCCCATACGTCGGTGAACAATTGATCGCCCACCATGGCGACCTCCTCTGGACGCAGGCCCAGGGCCTCGATGCCCGCACGCACGCCCCGGCGCAGCGGCTTCCGCGCCCGGTAGATACATGGCATGTCGAGATCGGCGGCCACCGGCATGGCTCGCCGCCGGCTGGCATTCGTCACCATCGCCAGCTTGAAACCGCGCGCTCGCGCTGCCGCCAGCCACTCCAGCACTTCCGGCTCAACAACCTGGCCATAGTGGGCCATCAGCGTGTTGTCCAGATCGAACAGAAAGCCACGAATGCCGGCCTGCTCCATCCGGTCGAGAGGGATCTCGCTGACAGAGCGCACGACCAAGTCAGGAACGAAGTGAGATAAGATGTCAGAGTTCATTGGTCCTTTCGTGGAGTCACCTGCCTTTCAAGTACGTACTGCGTATTGCGTACTGCGCACAGCAATGAGTTACGCAATACGCAGTACTCGTGAGCACCACACACAAACGTAGCATCTTCGAAGCCCACATCACCCCCCGCCAACCATGGCCGGCACCTCGCCACCCAGCGGCACCTTCTCCCGAGTCAACTCGCGCGCCTCGCGACGGGCCTCGGCGTACAGGGTGATGGGGAAGCGGTCGTGCAGTGGGCCGACTCGCGCGCCCAGAGCGCTGGCCCGGTAGATCAGCACAGCCACGGGC
>CAYYSH010000234.1:0-4871 GCA_964474265.1 uncultured Anaerolineales bacterium | reverse complement strand
ATATTGTGGCGAATATCGTGGTTCCACGAATGACACCCAAGAAGCGCGAGCGGGTGCATACAGGGCTGTAGGCCCGGTTTGCTACCCGACTTCCTGGGACTGGAGGATGGAATGCGAAGTGCGTCGATAAACTGGTCACTCAGTGCCCGCTATGTGTTAACGTTGCTGATCACGTTGATCTTCGTGTTTCCGTTGATCTGGGTGGTCATGTCTTCGTTCAAGACCCGGCTGGACCTCTTTGCGATTCCCCCAAAATGGTTCTTCACGCCGACGTTGGAGAACTACAAGGGAATTCTCGAGTCGGTGTTCATGCGGGAGTTTCGAAACAGCCTGGTAATCGCCGTGGTTTCGACGATTTTTTCGATTGCGCTGGCGAGCCTGACCGCCTACGGCTTTTCCCGCTACGCGCTGCGTGGTGCTGACTTCATCCTCTTCTGGATTCTGAGCTTGCGGATGTTGCCGGCCATTGCTGTGGTCGTCCCCTTCTACTTGCTGTTTCGAACGGCGCGTCTGCTGGACACTCACATCGCACTGGTGCTGGTTTATGCCATTTTCAACATCTCGTTCAGCGTGTGGGTGTTGAAAGGGTTCTTCGATGAAATACCCATCGAACTGGAAGAGGCTGCCATGCTGGATGGCTACTCACCGCCCCAGGTATTCCTGCGAGTCAGCCTGCCGCTGGCGCGTGCTGGCCTGGTGACGACCGCCATCTTCTGCCTGATTCAATCCATGAACGAATTCCTGATCGCTCTGGCGCTGACAGAGCGCGCGGCTGAGACCGCACCGGTAGGTCTAGCCAAGCTGCAGACGTTCCTGGGCACTGACTGGGGGCGTATCTCAGCGGCGGCCACGATTTTTATGTTGCCGATCATCATCTTCACGATCCTTGTGCGCAACGAACTCATCCGCGGGATGAGCTTTGGACGGATCAAGTAGAGATTGGGTACTGGATACCAATATCCAATCTCCATTTGAGGAGACACGCTGTGGCACGAGTGGTTCTGGAAAACCTGGATTGCTGGTATGGCGACACCCATGCTGTCAAAAGCATCAACCTGACGATCGAGGACGGGGAGTTGTGCGTGTTGCTAGGGCCATCGGGGTGTGGTAAGACCTCTACTTTGCGGATGGTGGCCGGCTTCGTCAAGCCTGCCGGCGGCGAAATCTACATCGACGATGAGCCGATCACCCATCTCTACCCGGGAGACCGCAATATCGCGATGGTCTTTCAAAACTACGCGCTGTACCCACACAAGACGGTGCGCGAGCACTTCGCTTTCCCGCTCCAGGCAGCGAAAACCCCGAAGTCCGAGATCGCGCAGAGGGTGCAGGAGATGGCGGAGTTTTTGCACATGGAGGACCTGCTGGATCGGTATCCGCTGGAGCTGAGTGCCGGCCAGCAACAGCGCGTAGCCATCGGACGGGCCCTCATCCGACGCCCCCGCGTGTTCCTGCTGGATGAGCCTCTGAGTAACCTGGACGCCCGCCTCCGGGTGGAGATGCGTACTAACCTGCGCCGGCTTCAGCAGGAATTGGGCGTCACAACGATCTACGTGACTCATGATCAGGTGGAAGCTCAGGCCGTGGCTGACAAGATCGTTGTCATGGAGCTGGGCAACATCCGCCAGACGGGAACCTCGGAGGAAATCTATCGCCGGCCGGCCAACCTTTTCGTGGCCGGCTTCATCGGTAGTCCGCCCATGAACTTCTTCGATGGCCGTCTCACTCGCAGTAATGGCACCGCCATCCTTGTCACCCGAGAATTTCAGATGCCACTGCCACCTCACATTGCCGGACAACTGGTCCATGTTGAAGCAGACCACCCGGTCGTGTTGGGCGTGCGACCGGAACATATCAAGCTGAGTGCTGAGGAACAGAATGGCAGTGTGCCGGCGAGCGTGATGGTGCTAGAGCCGCAGAGCAACGAGTGGATCGTTGACCTGGAGATTGACAACAAACTCGTCAAGATGCGTGGCGATAAGCGAGAGATTGGTTTTCGCCCCAAGATTGGCCAGCAGGTGTGGTTGCGCTTCCAGCAGTCTCATCTGCACCTGTTTGATCGGGAAACGGGGGAAGCGTTGTTAGAGTAGCTGACTGGCATGGGATCTTTGGGGTTTTGCACCCCGAAGGTCTAGACATGGTTGGAGGACCAGGTGACAGAGGTTCGGGTAGAAGGCGTAACCGTCCGGTTTGGCGACCAGGTCGCGCTGGACAACGTTGGATTTCAGGTGGATGACGGCGAAATGTGCGTCATCGTGGGGCCGTCCGGCTGCGGGAAGACGCTGATTTTGCGGGTGGTGGCCGGCCTGACCAGGCCCGACGCCGGCCATGTCTACATGGATGGCCAACTGATGGACAACGTGCCCCCACGTGACCGCGATGTCGCCATGTGTTTCCAGACCTTCGCTCTCTATCCCAGCATGACTGTGCGAGAGAACTGGACTTTCCCTCTCCGTGCTGCCAGCTTGCCCCAAGATGAGATCGAACGCCGGGTGAGTGAAGTGGCACGTTTGCTGGACATGGAGCCGCTGCTGGAGCGCTACCCCGATCAACTCTCAGGTGGGCAGCAGCAGCGGGTCGCTGCCGGCCGGGCCCTGGTTCGGCGGCCCCGGCTCTTCTTGCTGGACGAGCCCATGGGCAACCTGGATGCCAAGATCCGGGTGCAGATGCGCGTTGGCATCAAAAAGATGCAGATGGATCTGGGCATAACGACCATCTACGTTACTCACGACCAGATCGAAGCGCAGGCCATCGGGGACAAAATGGTGGTCATGGACATTGCCAATGTGCAGCAGATTGGCACGCCGGAGGAGATCTACGAAAAGCCGGCGAACCTCTATGTGGCCGGCTTCATCGGAACGCCGCGCATGAACTTCATCGACTGCGAGTTGGAGCGGCGCAATGGCGATCTCACCGTTGTCCATCCACGCTTCCGGTTAAGACTGCCGGCGGAGACTGCCGGCCGCGTCGAAAGCCAGGCCGAATCGAGCCAGGTTGTCCTGGGAGTTCGGCCAGAAAACGTCGAGGTCAGCCCGACCCCCACGGAGGACAGCATTCCCGCTGAAGTGTATGTAATCGAACCTCAGAGCAATGAGGTCATCGTGGATCTCAGTTTCGAGGATCGCATCTTGCAGGCTCGCATCAATCGCGACCAACTCACCTTTCAACCCGAACTCAATCAGCGGGTATACATGCAGTTTGTTCCAGAGCTGGTCCACGTGTTCGACCGAAGAAGCGGACGCCGCATTAGCTAGCACCCTGTCGGAGCAGGTGCAGGGTGACCACGAGAGATCGTCCCTATGCCAAGGCCTTAAAATGCATGGGTGAGGGGATCGAGAAATAGAAAGGGGGTATGCCATCGCAAACGACAGGATCCACTCTTCGTGCCAGATTTGATTGCTCTAAGCACATTCAAAATCACGGAGGAGGAAGAAAAGAAATGGCCCATAAGCGAACTATCATGAGCGTGTTGCTCACACTCCTGCTTCTCGGCACCCTAGCTGCGTGCGCGGCACCGACGCCTCAGGTGCAGGAGAAGATTGTCGAAAAGCAGGTGGTTGTTACGGCGACGCCGGCGCCCATGGAGGAAGAAGTAACTCTTCGGGTGCTCAGCCTTCCCTGGCCGCAGACGCCGGTAGAGCAGGAATTCGCCAATGAGTTCTTTACGCCAGAGACCGGTATCAAGGTCGAAATTTCTGGCCCGCCTTACCAGTTTGTCGAGTCAAAGATCCGCGAGCTGTGCGCCTCGAAGAGTAGCGAGTGGGATATCTACGAGACTGACAGTCAGTGGTACGGCGGCCAGATTTTGAGTGACTGCATTGAGCCCCTGGATGAGTATCTGGCCAAGGCCGGCATCGACTACGATGAAGCTTTCGTGCAACCCTACGCCACCTACAACGGTCGCTGGCCGGTGCCGGTTTCCGTCCTGCGTGGCGAGGAAGATTGGCGCAACTACACGGATCAGCCTGTGTACTTCCTGCCATGGACCATCGGTACAATGATCCTGGGTTATCGGGCAGATTTGTTTGAGGAGGCCGGCATCGTTGATGAAAACGGCAAGGCCAAGGCTCCCGAGACCTGGGATGAGTTCCTGGAGGATGCCAAGAAGCTGACGGTAGACCTGGACGGCGATGGCAAGATCGACCGTTATGGCATTGGCTGGTATGCCGGCCGCATCAGCGATGGCATCACCCAGCAGTGGTTGCCCTTCCACGCCTCCTTCGGAGCTGCTTTCTGGGATGAAAAGACCTGGCAGGCAGAGGGCATCATCAACTCGCCGGAAGCAGTGAAGGCGTGCAACTACTTCGTCGATTTCAACCTCAAACACCATGTGGTAGATCCAGGGACCGCCAACTGGTTCGTGGATGAGCTGCTGAACGGCGCTTTCACCGACAAGTATGCCATGAACTTCACCTGGGTGAGCTTCGCCGGTGCTATGGACAACCCGGACATCTCGGAGACAGCCGGCAAGTGGGCCTATGCCCCCTTCCCCTGCTACGTCGATCCTGACACTGGCGAGAAGCGATGCGCGGCCACCTACGGCTCTCAGGGTATCGGCATCAACAAGTACTCCAAGCACAAGGACGAGGCCTGGAAGTACCTGGAGTGGCTACTATCTAAGGAGACTCAGCAGCGGCTGGTGGATGACCCACGAGCCGGCTTTGCCAGCGCGCGGGTGGACCTCTTCGACTATCAGACCGCGACACCAGGCACGGCCAAGTGGGCCTCGCTCACCAGCATCACAGGCGGCTGGGGCTACGACGTCTGGACCTATCCCGAGTATGCTCAGCTTCTGGACATCCAGCAGAACTACATCAACCTGGCCTACATCGGCGGCATGAGCTGCAAGGACGCCCTGGACCAGATTGCCA
>CAYYSH010000233.1:0-4878 GCA_964474265.1 uncultured Anaerolineales bacterium | reverse complement strand
CCCGCCCGTACCAACCCATTTTGAACGCACCCGATTCAATTATAGACCAGTCTAGCCATCGCCGACAAGCGAACATCCGCCAACAATGTAAGATCTCAAGAGCTGATGAGAGCCTCCATCAGCGTTGCTTTGATCCGGCGATTCTGCTACAATTTTCGTGAAGATATCCGGCAAGGAGGTATTAGGCAGTGGCTACGGAGAAAGCGAAGCAAAAAGCAGAGAAAGGCAGGCCGGAAAGCCGGCCTGAAGAAGCCAAGAGTGTGCAGGAAGCGTGGCGTGACTTCAAATTGAGCCTGCGTTCGCTGTTGCCAGAAGAATTCTGGGAGCACCGTCGAGCGGCACGCCGCGAGATGTTATTGGCCGCGCGCTCCCTGATCGATGCAGCCATAGAACGCGTCGAGCGGCAAGAGACGCCGGCACGGAAACGAGCACAGAAGATCGAGATCGAGTAAACATCGACCTCACCACCTCCCAACCGTGGGCATCACGCGCCAAACGCTCAAATGCCTGGCCCCAGGGCTTAAGATCCCGCCGCCAGGCGTTCATAGACGCCAAGCACTGCCTCGGCGGCTTTCTGCCAAGTGAACTTTTGTGCCTGAGCCAGGCCACGCTGCCGTAGTCTGGCCTGGAGATCCCAGTCCGTCAGCAGCCGGCACAACGCATCACTGAGGCCCGCCACATCCCGAGGCGATACCAGCAGCGCCGCGTCGCCGGCTACCTCCGGCAGCGAACTCACGTTCGAGGTCACCACTGGCGTCCCACAGGCCATGGCTTCCAGAACCGGCAGGCCGAAACCTTCGTACAGCGAGGGCATGGCAAGGATGGCAGCGGCGTTGTACAGCGCTGGCAGATCCTCATCCCGCACGAACCCCAGAAACCGCACGCGATCCCCCGCCCCCAGGCGTTCTACCGTCTCGAAGATTTCCTGATCCAGCCACCCGCGACCGCCGGCGATCACGAGCGAAGGCGAAGCAGGTCGGGAGCCAGCCTGACTCATTGAAAGCGCGTCAAACACCTCTGCACAACCCTCACCCAGGCGCACGACGGCCTCGATCAGCGCCGGATAGTTCTTGCGCGGCTGCAAAGTACCAACAGCCAGAATGAAAGGCCGGCGAAGCTCGTAGCGGGTACAAACATCGGCGATGACGGTTTCGTCCTCCAGCGGGCGGAATCGCGGATCGACACCGGGATAGACGACTGTGATTTGCTCCGGGCTGGCACCAAGGCAGGTCACCAAGTCTTCCTTCGTGCTCCTGGAGTCGGCCAGGATGTGGTCAGCCTGAGCAACGGCGCGAGGTACGGCGCGCGTGAGGTATGCTCGCAGGCCCGGATCAGATGTTTCGGGCCGGGTCAGGAACGACAGATCATGAACAGTGAGGACCGTTCGCGCGCGGCGGACAGGCGGCAGGACAAAGTCCGGCGAGTGAAAGACGTCTACAGCGCCGGTGAAAAGCTCAACCGGGATAGGCAGCCCCAGTCTCTGCCAGACGATTGCCAGCCAGCGATCGGTAACGGGGACTGAGCGAACACGGAAGTTCGCCGGCCAACGGCCCACATCCACGCACGCCCCCCGGCTTGCCTGAAACAACACGTACTGGTTTCGGGCATCGAGCTGAGCCAGCGCCCGGACCAGCTCGCGGGTATAGCGTCCGATGCCGGCCTGCTGCTGAACCGCAGGCGTAAAATCGATGCCAACACGCACTACTTCGTCTTCTTGCTGAGAAGATACACCACAAATCCGCCGACCAGAAGGCTAAGATAGCTGATAGAGCGGTCGAGGAGTGCAATGGAGCCGGCCATCTCCTGGTTCACGCCGTAGAGGATCAGCACGCCAGTGAGGCCGGCCTCAGCAAAACCCAGGCCACCTGGCGTCAGCGGCAATGTTGTCAGCAGGGCAGCCAGCAGGCCGAGAAAGACGACCATAGAGATAGGGAGGCTCACCCCCAAAGCCAGGATCACAAACCACACTCGCGCCGACTCGCAGGCCCAGGCGAGAATGGTGTACGTCAAGAGTTCCGGGAAGCGCTGGAAGGATAGCAACATGGCACTGGCGAAGCGATGATACAGATCACCGGCCCGGCCTGGCAGCCGGCCTCCGATCCAATCGCCAAACTGGCGCAGGAACAGCAAGCCGACGATAACCGCCAGCACGACGGCAAAGGTGATCGCCAGCAGTTCAACAATCTGTGTCGGCAAACGGCCCCGATAGCTGACAAGGCCGGCCACTCCCATCAACGTCACCAGCACAACGAAGTCTAACAGACGCTCGGCAACGATCGTGCCCATGGACAGCGAAAACGAGATGCCGCTGTCTTTCTTCAGGAGATAGCCCCGATAAAGATCGCCCAGCTTGGCCGGCACGATGCTGTTCGCAAACCAGGAGAGGTAAATGATCTCGGCCAGATCGCGCACACGGGGGATGCCGTCCCACTGGACTTCGGCGTTGTGAAGCAGCCGGCGCCACCGATAGCCCCGAGCCGCAAAAGACGAGTAGTAGATGGCGATGGCCGCCAGATACAGTGGCAGATTCGCCTGCTGAATGTTGACCCAGACTTCTTCGAAATCGATGTTAACGCGCGTCGCCAGGAAGTAGAGCAGGATCAACGCGATGCCGAATGACGCAAGCGTGCGCAGATTCAAGAACCGGTCTTTCAGGGAAATCTCGGCCGGCGCTTCAATCTCAATGTCTAGTGATTGAGCTTCTTCGACAGCGATTGTGCTACCTCTTTCGTGCAAGAATCGTCTCAGCCACGCCCGGGCTGTCCAGCGGCCGACACGACACCCAGTGCCAGCGCAAGTTGGACCCCCATGGCGTGGACGTACATGTTATCGAACAGGTTGTGAACACCCAGGGCAACCAGAACTCCAAGCACGCCAATAGCCAGACCGCGAATTGCCGGCGCTGATGACCCGCGAGCTATACACCAGCAGTGCCACAACGCGGCGAAGACAAACGCGAGATACGCCATCAGGCCGAGGAACCCCGTCTCAGCCGCCATGTTGAAGTAAATGTTATGCGCATGCCCCAGAGCGTACGGCCACTTGGGCAAACGATACTGAGGATAGGCGGCCTCGTAATTGCCGATGCCTACACCCGTCCAGAAGTGATCGCGCCACATCTCCCATGCGGCCTGCCAGTGGGCCACCCGCTCCAGAGTGGCAAAGTTGGCATCGGTGATGTTGGCCCCCCGTGCGTCGAGAGTGGTGAAAGTCGCAACAGCGCTATCGATCCGCCTCGCGATCGGGGCCGGCACAACGTTCAACCCACCCAACAACACCGCAAGAACGATGACAGCAACCCCCAACCAAGTCAGCCCGACCACTCGCCGGCGAAGAGTGCGGGCTGCCGAATCAACAGCCTCATCGGCAAGAATTGCCATGGGCCACGCCACAGCCACTGCGGTCAGGCCGGCGGCGGCCCCCAACCACGCGCCACGCGACCAACTGAGCCCCAATCCAAGGACGAGCACACCAGCAATGCCGAGCAGGGCAATGGTAGACGGAAGACGAGCAAAGGAAAACCGGCCGGTATCCGGCTCCACTGCCGTGATCTGTGCTATCAGCAAACTCACAGCAATCGGCAGCGAATGGTTCATGTATCCACCAAATGGGTTAGGTTGGCCAAAAGTTCCGAAAGCGCGATACAGCCGGCCACCAAGAATGGCGAACTGAGGTGGTCCAATACGCAGCAGGGAACCAGCCACGCCGTAGAGCGCACTCAGGCTGCCGGCCAGGAGCAACGCCGCCACCAGAACCATGCCTTCCTTCCGACCTTGAATCAGATTATACGCTAACCCATACACCACGAGGATTTCCACCCACTTCACAAGCTCCTTGGCTGTAGATGCGACCGCGTACATGCCGGTGGCAGAGAGCAACATCGTGCCAAGGAGCAACACCAGCGGGATGAAAAGGGGTGGGATGTCGATCTGTAGCCGGCGTCGAGCAACTCCGCGCGCCAGCCACGCGCTCAGAGTCACCGCTATGAGCACTTCTGTCGCGCTGACACGAAGGCCGGCCAGCCCAAGCTCCCGAACCGACCCAAAGGGAACTGAAAATGGCAGGAGCCATAAGCCAATCTCTGGCCGCATCAGTACCGCGAGCAACAAGGCGAGGCCGGCCACACCCAAAACGGCCAGCGGCAGAGGCACCACAGCTAACAATACGCCACTGGCAACCAGGGCGATGAAGGAGATCGGCGGACGGAAAGTCGAAATCCGGTGACCACTGACCATGTTCAGTTCAGTTTCCGACCATTGAGACCGGCAATCTATGCGAGAGCTGTTGCTGGAACCAGGCAATGGTCTTTGCCATCCCCTCGTCCAGCCCTACCTGGGGCTCCCATCCAAGCAGCTCGCGGGCTTTGGTAATGTCGGGGCAGCGCCGCGTCGGATCGTCTGGAGGCAGGGGTTTGAAGACGATGCCGGCAGGGTTACCGGTGAGCTCGTTAATCTTCTTGGCAAAGTCCAGGATGCTGATCTCTTGCGGGTTGCCCAAATTGATCGGTTCGCTTTCCTGAACTTCGAGGAGCCGAACAATCCCCTCAACGAGATCAGTAATGTAGCAAAAGGAGCGGGTCTGAGAACCATCGCCGTAGACGGTCAGCGGTTCACCGCGCAGGGCCTGCCCCACGAAGTTGGGCACAACACGACCATCATCCAGCGCCATACGTGGGCCATAGGTGTTGAAAATGCGGACAATACGAGTATCGATGCCGTGGACGCGGTGGTAGGACATGGTCATAGCCTCTGCGTAGCGTTTGGCCTCGTCGTACATGGCGCGTGGTCCCGTGCAACTCACGTTCCCTCGATAGCTCTCAGGCTGCGGATGCACTTCGGGGTCGCCGTAGACTTCAGAGGTAGACGCTAATACAAAAGT
>CAYYSH010000232.1:0-4907 GCA_964474265.1 uncultured Anaerolineales bacterium | reverse complement strand
AAGTACGAGAGTTCCGCAGCCTCGGCGTAGGAAATCTCCGGAAGCGTGCGCGCCTCGGGTACGACCCGGGGGTCGGCGGTCATTACGCCGTCCACATCGGTCCAGATCCACACGGCATCGGCATCCAGGCAACTGCCCAGAATGGCCGCGGTGTAGTCGCTGCCGCCCCGCCCGAGGGTGGTGGTGATGCCGTCTTCGGTCGCGCCGATGAAGCCGGTGACCACCGGGACGATGCCGGCCTCCACCAGCGGCTCAAGCTGCTCTCGACTTCGCTGGCAGGTGAGTTCCATGATCGGATTGGCGTTACCGAAGCGGTTATCGGTGACCACGATGTCGGTGGCATCAATGGCCTTAGCAGATATGCCGCGCACTTCCAGCGCTGCCGCCAGGATGCGGGATGAAAACCGCTCACCCAGGGACGAAACCATGTCGAGAGCACGCGGTGTACACTCTCCCAACACGTAGATGCTGTGGCAGAGTTGCTCGAAATCATCCAGCGACTGTGTGATCTGGTCACGCAGGTCAGCGCCATTCCCGACCGCGTCGTTAATCCCGACCAGATGGCGCACCAGCAAGTCGGTCTTGGCCCGCCGAAACGTGGTAGCATCGCCCTGCGCTGCCGTCTGAGCAGCCTGAACCAGGGCATCCGTCACCCCGCTCATGGCGGATACGACGACGATCACCTGATGGTTCTCATGGATGGCATCGGCAATGAGGCCGGCGACGTGAGCGATCCGCTCACCATCCCCCACCGATGTGCCCCCAAATTTCATGACGATTCGCATCTGTTGCTATCCCTCGCAATACATCATTTACCATATACAGACGAACGACGAACGACTGATATTCATCGTTCGTCGCTCATCACAGATCGTGGGCCAGGTAGAGTGCCAGTCTCAGGTGCATCCAGAAACACCCGGCCTACTTCTCGCGGGCTTGGACAAAGGTCACCCGTCGGTTGGCTCCCAGGGATAAACAATCCAGCGATCTGTCTCAACGACGTAGTAGTCAGGCTTCTCCTCATAGACGGAGTGATGCGGCTTGTAGTGCAACACCGCAATCTCGGCTTCGCCGCCGGCTGCTTCGACGCGTTCTTTAACCCCCATCGCCGTCCGTCCGCTATCCCAGATGTCATCGATGATCAGCACGCGTTTGCGGGTCAGAAGTGCATCAGACGGGAACTGAAGGAACACAGGTTCGTCAAGGGTCTCACCTTCACTCGTGTAGAACATGACGGCCGCGACCATGACGTTTCGCTGATTGATTTTCTCAGCGATGAGGCCGGCGGGCACCAGACCACCTCGAGTCACGGCCATGAGCACATCGTAATCGCGCGGCAACTGCTCCAGAAGTCGATCAACGAGACCCTCGATTTGCCCCCAGCCCAGATACTCCTTTTCGTGAGCGGAGTTCTCGCTGTGCGTTCGTTCTTTCACAGCCGGTTGTTCAATCATGGAAACGCCTCTCCTTTGCTGCGCCAGCCGGCTTATTCCCAGGGTGACGCCGGCCAACTACGGACTGGCAACATCAGCAGCCTCTTAATGCACGGTGGCTGCAATTTTGGAAACGTGCCTGGATGCCAAACGTTGCGAAGGTGAACGATTTTTCCTGTGCCAGCGGGTGTCAGACAGAAGGCTGACAGCCTGGCCGGCCCGGACCTCTCTCAGACGGCAACGCCGGTCGGTGTGGTTTCCCGTGCTAACGCTGCCTCCACGGCCGTCACCGTTGGGGCTATCTGATGCGGCACCGCCAGCCGGCCATTCAGCACGACCTGGGTCTTCAAACCGTTGCCGGTGATGTAGGCCACAGTCAGTTCCTCTGGTCGAATTGTACCACGCTCTGCTAACTTTTTCAAGACCGCCACGGTCACGCCGCCGGCTGTCTCAGCCAGGATACCCTCCGTCTCGGCCAGCAGTCGAATGCCCTCAATGATTTCCTCATCGGTGGCCGCGGCCGCGACGCCGTTGCTGCCGCGGATGGTGCGCAGGGCGTACGCGCCGTCCGCCGGCAAGCCGATGGCCAGCGATTTTGCAATGGTGTCGGGCACCACCGGCTGGACGAATTGGGCGCCGGCTTCGAAGGCCGCTACGATGGGCGAACAGCCGGCAGCCTGAGCGCCAGACACGCGGGTATGCACCTGATCGATGAGACCTACCCGAGCCAGTTCGTCCAACCCCTTCTTGATCTTCACCAGCAGCGAGCCCGAAGCCATGGGCACCACAATGTGGTCTGGAGCCCGCCAGCCCAGTTGCTCAGCCACTTCGAAGCCCAAAGTTTTGGCCCCTTCAGAGTAATACGGTCGCATGTTCACGTTGACGAAAGCCCACCCTTTCTGGTCCGCCAGGATAGAGCAGAGGCGATTGACGTCGTCATAATTGCCATCTACGGCCATCACGGTCGGGCCGTAGACCGATGAGGCGGCGATTTTGGCTTCCTCCAGGTCAGCCGGCACGAATACGACCGCCCGCAGGCCGGCCCGCGCCGCCTGAGCCGCCACAGAGTTCGCCAGGTTGCCTGTCGAGGCACAGGCAATCGTGTCGAAGCCGAATTCCAAAGCCTTCGTCACTGCCACCGCCACCACCCGATCCTTGAAGGAATAGCTGGGCGTGACACAGTCGTTCTTGATGTAAAGCCGATCCAGGCCGAGCACCCGGCCAAGGTTCCGCGCATGGAACATGGGAGTAAAGCCAACATCACTGCCCACGACGCCGTTGCTCTGGGCCGGCAGTAGCGCCTGGTAACGCCAGATGTTGAAGGGGCCGCTCGCGATGTGCCGGCGCCGAACATCCCGCGCGATGGCCTCATAGTCGTAAACAACCTCCAGGGGACCAAAACACTCCTCGCAGATGTAGATAGGCCCCTCCTCATAGGTTTCGCCGCACTCGCGACAGCGCAATCCGTGAATGTAGGTCATCAATCGATCCTCCTCTGTGGCTTTATTTGTTGGTCGCAAATGAAAAATCCCCTTGCGGGTGGAAGACAAGGGGTAAAAACACAAAAACCTCTTCTCGAAGGAAGAGGCCACAATCGACATCGTCGTCGCGTCCCTCTCATCTTCCAGAGTAACTCTGCCGGAATTGGCACCTGGGTTATTGGTCATCTGGCCATTTGGTCCGATGGTCACTTCGTCATCTGGGTTCATCGCCGCATTGACTATGCGACAAACTGACCACCTGACTATCCGACCAGGCGACTATAACCTGGTTGCCGAGGCTTCACAGGGCCGGTCCCTCCACCTCTCTGGATAAGAGTGTCGCGATATTCAGTTATTGCCCGGCATGTTAGCACACCACACCAGATTTGTCAAATTGGCCGGCGGGCACAGTCACTTATCTCAGGATGCGAACAGACGGAGCGAATGCAAAGATTCTGTGACCGCTTCGTGACAGGCAAGCGGTATACTGAGAGCCGCTACAGAGCAACTCCGGTGAGCGGCCGATCCTGTCGCCCACTGCCTCCTGCCCACCTTACAGGATGCGACCGGTCCGGCCCCGATCGCATCCTGTAGGGTTTCCGTGTTCTCTGTGTGAAGGCCAGGTCTCCCAGACCTGGCCTTCGTCTTTCATCTGTTCACAAGGCATGGGGGAGGAAAATGCGCCTAAGAGCCTATCCGAAAAATCGATGAGGCCGGTCGCCGATTCTGCCCCCTGGCGCGGTCAGAGATCGGCCAGAACACTTTTCGGGCCGGCATTAGCTCCCTTCTTCCTCGAAGCCCAGCGCGTCCGCCACGATGTACAGAGGCCGGCCCTTCACTTCATCGTAAATCCGCCCCAGGTACTCGCCGATGATGCCCAGGAAGATAAGCTGAACACCGCCCAGGAACAGCACCGCCACCAGCGTAGACGCCTGCCCGTAGAATGCCGTGCTCCCCGAGAGGCGCAAGATGATGGCTATGACAATGCCAATCAAGCTCAGGGCGGCGATGAAGAAGCCGAAGTAGGTCGCCAACTGCAGCGGCACATACGAAAAGCTGGTGATGCCGTCCATAGCGAACTTCAGCATCTTGCGGAACGGGTACTTGGTTTCGCCGGCATACCGCTGCCGGCGCACGTACTCTACCCCTGTCTGCTTGAAGCCGACCCAACTGGACAGGCCGCGCATGAAACGATGCTGTTCCCGCATCTGCTTCATGGCGTTGACCACTCGCCGGTCCATCAGCCGGAAATCGCCGGTGTCGAGGGGGATGTCCACGTTGGTGATGCTGGCGATAAGGCGGTAGAACAGGCTGGCGGTGAATTCTTTGAACCAGGTCTCACCCTCGCGCTCGGCCCGCACGGCGTAGACGACGTCGTAGCCCTCCCGCCAGCGCTTGATGAGATCCAGCATGACCTCCGGCGGGTCCTGGAGGTCTGAATCGATGATGATGACAGCGTCGCCACGTGCGTAGTCGGTGCCGGCGGTGATGGCCACCTGGTGGCCAAAGTTGCGCGAAAAGTTGATGACCTTTACGCGCGGGTCCTGTTCATGCAACTCGCGCATAATCTCCAGCGACCGGTCGCGACTGCCATCGTTGACCAGAACCAACTCGTAGGGCTCACCCGTCTCTTTCATGACCGCCGTCACCCGGCGATAGAGTTCTGGCAGGATTTCCTCTTCGTTGTAGACCGGCGCAACCACGGAAAACACCGGCTGGTGGTGATTGCCGGCCGGCGCAGACATCACCTGGCTCTGAACTTCGGGCGGTTGAATCGCTTCCATTTACAAATCACTCTCCCGGTCAGACTTTTCGAAGCCTGGTCGTATCTTCCCAACAATAATCTGGGGTAGGGGCCGGCCTTGCGCCTGCCCAGCGAGACGACCGCGAGGGTTCGCCCCTGCATTCTGAGAAGCTACGACCAGTCACTCAAAATGATACCCCGAATTGAGCCGTAGCGCAAGCAAGAATGGTCATCAGAACTGTGTGACTC
>CAYYSH010000231.1:0-4983 GCA_964474265.1 uncultured Anaerolineales bacterium | reverse complement strand
GCGGGCGAGCGAATGATAGCCGCAAGCAGGTGGCCGGCCACACCAGTTTGGACCGGAACGCTACAACTGAATAATCTCTGCCCGACGCACCACGAAAGAGCGATCCCATCGCGAGGTGAGTGCGCAAAGCCGTGGATCTGCCGGTCTCCGTAAAGTCTCCCTGATGTGGCCTGAGCAATGCATCAGAATATGTTGAGCCTGCAGACAACCTGGCTGCCGAATGGGAACACATTAGCAGCCATTTTTTATCGCTTTCCTGACACCCTGTGGCTGATTGAGCATTGTGTGAATGCAATCTTACATGAAAGACAGATCTCTTTATCTTAATGGTGAACCTCTATGGGAAGGGGGAAGGAAGCGGACTTGAGAGAGGGTTCTCTCATCTCTGCCCGACACCTCGTATTCGTGCTGGGGCGAGACGCTGAAACGGAGCACGTAATCACATACCGCCTCTCTTAGCACGTTTATCAATCATCCAGGACAACAGGCCGAGGTACCCCCCACCAGATCAAGAACCGGTGTAAGGCGCCGGCGGGTTGCTGCACTCGGACAGATTGGGCTGTCCGGAAAAGAACCGGCGGTCAAGCCGTGGAGAACCGGGCGCTCGGTGTGGCCAGCGGTGGACGTACGGCGATCGGACAAACGGTGTCGCGTGCAATGAACCGTTGTGCGCGCGTTGGCGGAGCCTGCCCGGCGGTAGCCGGCGGTGAAGAGTGATCTGAATATCGGTCCCTGGCGGGCATACCCCATGTGCCGGCCTGGCGGAGCCTGCCATGTGTGAGAACAAGGTCGTGAAACATGATAAATGAAGACCAAATGGAGCTGAGGCATTACCTGGCAGTCCTCTGGACATGGGTATGGTTGCTATTGCTTGCCCCATTGCTGGCGGCAGGCATCAGCTTGGCTGTTAGTATGCATATTCAGCCAGTCTATCGCGCATCGGCTACCTTGCTGATTAGTCAGGCCAGTGGCCCATCACTGGATTCCAATTCATATAACTCGTTGCTCACAAGTGAACGGGTTGCCAAAACGTATGCACAACTGCTCACGAAGCGTCCGCTCCTGGAGCAGGTAATTAGCGACCTGCACCTGAAGCTGACCCCGTATCAGTTGGCTGGTAAGATCGAGGTCATCCAGCCTGCCAATACGCAGTTGCTGGAACTCTACGTGGAAGACTCCGATCCTGAGCAAGCCGTTGCTATCGCGAATGGTATCGCAACCTTGTTCATGCAACAAAATGCCCGACGCCAGGGCGATAGTTCTGGATTGACTGGCTATGAGGAGATGCTCGCCAAACAGATTGCCGAAGTGGAACGTGATATCCAGGCATTGGAAGCTGAGCGCGCGCAGATCAACAGGGGGGGCAGCAATAGTCGCAGTCTACCCACTGCACAAAATGCTGATACGGATACGAGCAGCCTGGAGGCCTCTGCGAAGGATGGCCGTCAGCAGGCTCTGGCCGAGGAATCCGCCAGACTCGCTGAAGTGGCGAGTCTTGATGCGGCGTTACAGGAAGCTCGGGGCTCATATGCCAGGTTGTTGGAGAGCTACCTGCAAGTCAAGTCTGCCACCGGCGGTTCTGTTGTCATTTCGATAGTCGAGCCGGCGGCAATGCCGGCGCGGAAAGTTAAGCCCCGCGTGTATTTTAACACCTTCGTGGCCGGCGTGGTGGGTTTGATTCTTGCCATAGGGTTCATCTTCTTGCTCGACCACCTGGATGATACGTTGAGCCGGCCGGAGGGCGTGGAGCAAGCGTTGAGAATACCGACCCTGGCCGCCATCCCTGCCGTCCGAATGCGTACTTCGAAGAACGGCAATCCCTTTGCGGCAAACCATCCCACCTCGCCATTCGCGGAGGCCCATCGCACCTTGCGAACCAACGTTCAATTCTCGAGTGGTGACGTAACTGCTGAAACCCTGCTAATCACGAGTGCTCTTCCCAGAGCAGGTAAGACGACAACAGTTGCTAATCTGGGTGTGGTAATGGCCCAAGCAGGGATGAAAGTGCTGTTGATCGACACCGATTTGCGAGCAGGAAACCTCCATCAGGTGTTTGGGGTACCGGATCGGCCAGGATTGACCGACCTGCTCCTGTCAAACGCGGTCCCAGACGAGTCCATGCTACTCAAGACCGAGGTTCTCAATCTGTACCTGCTTCCGAGCGGCCCGTTGCCGCCCACGCCCTCGGAGCTGCTGAGCTCAGACAGGATGGTCAGTTTGATTGAGCACTTCCGTGGTCGTGTAGATGTCCTTCTGATGGATAGCCCTCCGGTGCTGGCGGTTACCGATGCTGCTATATTGGCGTCGCTTGTAGATGGCGTGTTGCTGGTCATAGAGAGTGGTCGGACATCGAAAGGCGAGGCGCAGAGGGCGTTGCACACCTTACAGGCTGTTGGAGGCCGGGTGTTGGGGGCGGTATTAACTCGATCCAAGGCTGAGGGTATTGGCTATCGCTATGACCGTCGTGGTGTAACGCCAAGTCAGCTTGCTGACATGGTGTCCATGCTAACGCCTTCAGGCAAGGGGCTCTCGTGAACATGATCCGCAGCCCCTTGTGCTGGCTGGGGACAACGGCTCGAAACGCAATGTGCAGCACTGCTTGGTGGATGACGTGAGCAAGGTACACGACGAAACACAGCGCGAATTGCTTAGCCGCTCTGTTACGGACTACATTCTCTACTTCCCGGCTCTGGCTGTGTCGGGGTTGATGGGGCTCGTTACGGTGGCTGTATTGAGCAAGCTGTTCTCGCCGGCTGAATACGGGCATTATACACTTGCTCTCAGCACTCTGCTGCTGTTGTCTATGGTAACCGGGTTGTGGCTGCGCTCCAGTGTTTTGCGTTTGCTGCCTCAGTATGTTGCTGGTAATCAGGTCGACGCTTTTGTCGGCACGCTCCTGGGAGCTGGGACATTTTTTGCTGTTGCGGTTGTTGTGCTGTACGCACTCGCGTTGCCTCTGTTCAAGCATGGTCTGGATCAGGAGCTCTATCGGCTGCTATGGCTGGTCGCGCCTGGCGTGCCAATTCTGACGATCTTTACTGTGCTACAGGAAAGTCACCGCATACAGGGTCGTTCGGCACTCTACAGTAGTTTGATCCTGTTGCGCGTTCTGGGTGGGTTCCTGGTTGGTCTGTTTCTCACAGTGGTTTTCGATCTCGGGCCGGCCGGCATGCTTCTGGGATTGGTCGGGGTGGTTGCCGGCGCGGTCGGAGGACATGTTGTTGTAGCCGGTCGCCGGCTGATCAAGAGGGCCTGGAGCCTGCGCTGGTCTTCGGCGGTGCTTAGAGATATGCTGGCCTACACGTTGCCGATTGTGGGGCTCAACTTGGCCAGCACCGTTCTGGCAGTTTCAGACCGTTATCTCATCGAGGCGTATCTCAGTAGCTATGATCTGGGAATTTACTCTGTCAGCTACAGCATTGCCGAGGGCGGAATGCGTCTTATAGCTAACACCTTCCTGGTTGCTGCTGAGCCCACAATATTTAACTCGTGGGTAAAGTATGGACCGCAGACGGCTTTCGCGTTCATCGAGCGGTTGTTCCGGTACTACATTATGCTTGCCCTGCCGGCTCTGCTGGGCATTAGCCTGCTCCGGCACGAAATTGTGACTCTATTCTCCACATCAGAGTACGCTGCCGGCTCTGTTGTGGTTGTCTACGTCAGTCTGGCGCTGTTCTTACACGGCTATTCGCTGATTGTAGGAACGGTATTCGACGCAACGAAACGTACGATGATACCGTTCATGACGTTCGTGATAGCCGGGCTTCTAAACGTGGTGCTGAACCTGTTGCTTCTGCCCCGCTTCGGCTACATGGCGGCCGCGTGGTCAACCTGTGCCGGCTATGGGGCACTACTGGCGCTAAACGTAGTCGCTGCCCGACGCATTGCGCGTTTGCGCCTTGTGGGAAGCTATTTGTGGAAAGTAGGCGTTGCCTCGCTTGGCATGGCCATTTTTGTGGTGGTAGTGCAACGTTTGCTGGCTCCTTCCGCTGTAGATCTGATGGTCACGATTGTTGGTGCGGCAGTTGTTTATTTCGTGCTCACGTTGGCGGTTGGTGGTCTCATGCCGGAAGAAAGGCATGCGTTGAGAGCGCGAATAAAGGGAGCGTGGATTCGATTTCGTCGCCCGCAGTTCGTGCGCAACAGGCCGGCTTAGATGGCAGGCAGTATCGTGTATTGCCAGAGGGGCTATGATGGAGATTAGTCTGGTATTGCGATGCGGAGATCAATTGGCACCAAAAGTCCGGTATGTAGTCTCGACTTTCTGCAAAGTATTGGGCCTTGGACTTTGTGAAGTGACCATCCCGTCAGATGGTCCAACTATATGGTACGGGCCTCCGACAGATCTACCGGAGAATGTACCGGGTCTGATCTGTGTCCATGCTGCGCCAGAGGCAGCGGCCTTCTTCGCCGATCGCAATCTGCGCCGCGTACAGGATGTGAGGATTGCGGTCTGGAATGGGCGACGCATACCATTTATCTTTGCTCCCGGGCCGGCAGGTGGCGAGAGGGGTTTTGGGGTTGAGGACGGGAACTTGAGCCTTGAAGCTGTGGACGGCGACTCCGGGGTGGATAACGTTGTGCATATGCCGTACGATTTTCTCATGTCGGCGTTCTATTTTCTTTCCTGCTGGGAGGAGACGGTCATTCCAGATCGCGACCAGCACGGCCGATTTCCATATGCCAGGTCGTTAGCAGCACAACTTAATCTCTCCGAAAACATTGTTGATCTTTATCTGGATCTTTTCATCTCGTTGCTCAATCTCGCTGGAAAGGGGCGTTGGCCCCATGTGGAAATTCCAATGTGGGATGGGAGATTCCAGTTTGTGGCTTGCCTGACCCATGACATTGATGAAATTAGCAAATCGCGCCTTAGTCGCTTGAAGTTCGCGTGGGATCATTTGGTGCATCCGGAAGCAGGTCATCAACGAACCCCAATCTCGGCAAGGGCTCAGTTTGCGCTCGCGACTTTGTTTGGCCGCC
>CAYYSH010000230.1:3060-5012 GCA_964474265.1 uncultured Anaerolineales bacterium | reverse complement strand
CTCGATGGGCGTCTCCACGTAGTCGCTGGGTTTTAGCTCCTTGCCGGCGAAGGTGTCGATCGGCCCAGCCGGCCGCTTCCGCACCGGCAGGAACGTCTTCAGGTCAGCGTATACGGCCTCCACGTGCTGCCCGGTGATAAAGGTGATCAGGTCCAGCCAGTGGGAGCCGATGTCGCCCACAGCCCGCAGCCGGCCACCTTTGTCCGGCTCCAGCCGCCAGTTCCAGTCAGTATCGTACAGCAGCCAATCCTGCAGATACGAGCCACGCGTGATGTACAGATCCCCCAGATCGCCCCGGGCCACACGCTCACGCGCCTCGTGGCACAGGGGATAGAAGCGAATGTTGAAGTTCACCGCATGGACGATGCCGGCCTCCTCTGCCAGCCGAAGCAGTTCGCCCGACTCCTGGCTGGTCATAGCCAGCGGCTTCTCGCACACCACGTGCTTGTTGGCCCTGATGGCATCGCGGACCTGCGGGAAATGCAGGTGGTTCGGGCTCGTGATATGCACCACATCCACCGAATCATCCGCCAGCAGGGCCTGATAGTCTGGATAAACGCGATCGATGCCCAGGGCTTCCGCTTTCGGCCTGGCACGCTCAGGAGACGAACCGACGATTCCCGTCACCTGCACACCCAGCCGGCGCAGCGCCTCAACATGGGCCGGCCCAATAAACCCGGTACCGACAACCGCTGCTCGAAGGACATCCATGCCTCATGCCCTCCCTTCGCTAGCCTCTGTCGCCAAATCGCTCTTTGAACGCCTCCAGAATCTTCTCCGTCTGCGTGGCACCAATGCGGGTGGCCCCCGCCGCGATTACCTCGAGCGCCGAGTCCAGGTCCCGCACCCCGTGGGCCGCCTTCACGCCCACCGACGGGCTGACCGAGGCGCGCATCAGCTTGAGGTCGTCCACCGTGCAGCCCGTCTCAGCGTAGCCGGTAGACGTCTTCACGTAGTGAGCGCCGGCCTCCTCCGCCAGCCGGCAGGCGCGCACGATTTCCTCGTCGGTCAGATAGTGGTTCTCAAGAATGACCTTGACGATGGCTTTGTCGCCGGCTGCCTCTACCACCGCCCGGATGTCCTCCCGGACATAGTCGTCATGCCCGTCGCGCAGTGCCCCGATATTGATCACCATGTCCAGCTCCTCCGCGCCCTGCTCGACCGCCTGGCGAGCTTCGAACGCCTTGGTCTCCGTCGTGTTGGCACCGTGCGGGAACCCCACAACAGTGCCTACCTTGACGTCCGTGCCCTTGAGCAATTCAACGGCCAGCGGAACATGGTACGGCTTGACACAGACCGACGCCGTATGATACCGGGCGGCTATTTCACAACCCTGGCGAATGTCCTCGTCGGTCAGGTGCGGTTTCAAGAGCGAGTGGTCAATCGTCTTCGCCAACTGCTCGTATGTCAATGTTTCGACGTCCAACTGGGGAATCACTTCCAGGCCCTCCTTCACAACTTCGGTCCTCAGATTGATGAGTCCATCAGGTGGCAGCAACCGACGATTTGGCCTCGCGCACGAACACGTCGCTCCTGGTCGCACCAATGGCCAGACCGACCGCGCCCAGCACCACCGCCTCATCGCCGAGATCGGTCAACACAATCTCCGGCATCACGGGAATCGTACCCCGGACGCGTTCCTTGATGGGCTCCAGGAGCATGTCACCCGAGCGGGTGACGCCGCCGCCCAAAACAACCATCTGGGGATTGAGCACAGCGGCCACGTTGGCAATGGCCTGAGCCAGGTAATCGATGGTCTCATCCACCACCCGCACGGCGAGAGTGTCCCCACTGCGAGCAGCCTCGAAAACCTCGCGGGCAGTCAACGGAGTGACGCCGGCCAACGAGCTCGTCTCCCCAGCCGCCATCGCTGCCTGAGCCCGTCGGACAATGCCCGGGCCGGCTGCGAGCGTCTCGAAACACCCGAACTGATCGTAGGTCCGCCCCAGGTC
>CAYYSH010000230.1:0-3050 GCA_964474265.1 uncultured Anaerolineales bacterium | reverse complement strand
CCGATCCCCGTCCCGATGAAAATCGCGACCAGATTCTTGACACCCTGGGCACAGCCGAAGCGACTCTCCCCCAGAGCAGCCAGGTTGACGTCATTCTCAACGAAAGATGGGATTTCGAACCGCTCTTCCAGCAGGTCTTTGAGGTGCAGGTCCCGCCAGCCGAGGGCCGGCGCCCAGACAACAATCCCCTCCGGCTCTTTCACGATCGACGGCACCGCAACGCCAATCCCCCGAATCTTTGCCGGCGGGATGCCGGACGTCTGCCGAAGCTCCTCGATGAGGGCCAGCACATTTTCCAGGTTGTCCGACTCATCATCGCCCGAGCTGACAGAGATGTCCTCGCGGAAGAGAATGTCGCCCCGGAGGTCGGCGACAACACCGACGACCTGAGTGCCACCCACATCTACGCCAATGACCGCGCCGGCCTTGTAGTTGAATTCGAGCAGTGTCGGCTTGCGGCCAGTTGCGGAATTGATGGTCTCGGTCTCGAACACCAGACCCTCTTCGATCAGTTGCACGACGATACGCGTCACCGTCGAAGGGCTCAGCCCAAGCCGCCTGGCCAGCTCAGCTCGGGGTAGCGGGCCTTCTTCGCGCAGCAGACCCAGGATTGCCGAGCGGTTCACACGTTTCATCAACCCGGGGGTACCCCGGTGTCCCATGGACGAAGTGCCTCCTGACTTACAGGCTAGTCGTGGCGCTTGAGGGGAGGTTTGTTTCTTGTTGCAAGAAACTATCCATGCCTAATATATCACAAAAAGGGACGTATGTCAATGGTTTTCGCGCGATTTTTCGTTGGTGTGCAAGCTGTTAGTGCCGATGCCGGCGCGGGAGAACAGGCTGAACATCGTGCATCGGCCACTCCATCTGGCCGTTATGTGAATTCAAACTTGTCACTACCCAATTCCTGTGGTACAATTTTGTGCCTAGCAAGCTGAAAAACACCTGCCTATTCCTTCACAAACATCGAGACACAGGACGGAGCAATGACGCATCTGGATATTAACCCTCTGGATTGGAGCACGATCCAACCCCACGTAGACGAACTACTCACCACAAAACTCAGTCACGACAACGTAGAATCATGGCTCAAGCAGTGGAGTGATCTCACGGCTGCGCTTTACGAAACGCGGACACAGATCCATCGCGAGGTGGCGGAAAACACCGCTGATAAAGAGGCAGAGAAACGTTTTTTGATCCTCGTCGAAGAGATCCTCCCGAAGGCCCGGATCGCCGAGCAGGCCCTCAGGAATAAACTGCTCGCTTTTGAGGAATATACCCCCTCCAGTGAGACCCACATGATGATCAAACGCTTCCGCACACAGGCGAGCATTTTCCGCGAACAGAACGTGCCTCTGCTCAGCGAATTGATGAAACTGGCCAACCAGTATGAAAAGATCGTGGGTGGCATGACGATTGAGTGGGAAGGCGAAGTGGAGACTATGCCCCAGGCCAAACTCCACCTGCAGGACAGGAATCGGGCCGTGCGCCACAGAGCGTGGCGCCTGATGATGGATCGGTTCGCGGAGGAGCGGGAACGCCTGAACGAGCTGTACCTGGAAATGTTGTCTCTACGACGCCGGCTGGCGAAGAATGCCGGCCTCCCCAACTTTCGCGATTACCAGTGGAAGGCGCTCACCCGCTTCGACTACACGCCCGAAGATTGTTTTGCCTTCCACGACGCCATTGAGCACGAGGTCGTGCCCCTGGCCAGTCAACTCTATGCCGACCTGGCTACCCGGTTGAACGTGGACACGCTCCGCCCCTGGGACACCGATGTCGATCCGTATGGTGAGCCCCTTCAACCCTTCGAGGACCCGGCGGAATTGGAAGAAGGCGGCTATCGCATCTTCCAGCGGGTAGACCCGGCACTGGCTGAGTACTTCGCGACAATGCGTAACGGCTTTCTCGACCTTGCCTCCCGCCCCAACAAAGCGCCGGGAGGCTTCTGCAGTACATTTCCCGTCAGCCGGAAGCCTTACATTTTTATGAACGCTGTCGGGACCCAACGGGACGTGAACACGTTGCTGCATGAGGGAGGTCATGCCTTCCACTTCATGGAGTCCTCGCACCACCCCCTTGTCTGGAACCACAATGGCCCGATGGAGTTCTGCGAAGTGGCCTCGATGGCGATGGAGTTGCTCAGTGCCCCTTACCTGGCAAAGAGCAAAGGGGGCTTTTACAATGAGGCGGACGCTCGCCGGGCCTACGCCGATCAACTCCGCCAGATTGTCCTGTTCCTTCCGTACATGGCGGTGGTGGATGCCTTCCAACACTGGGTGTACGTAGACGCACCGGAGGAGGTCACAGCCGGCGAGCTCGATCGCGCGTGGAGCGAGCTGTGGGATCGCTTCATGCCTGCCATCGATTACACCGGCTTGCAGGCCGAGAAAGAGACGGGATGGCACCGGAAAGAGCACATTTTCTCAGCTCCGTTCTACTACGTGGAGTATGGCCTGGCCCAGTTGGGGGCGCTACAGGTGTGGCGCAACGCGCTGCGTGATCAGACCAAAGCCGTCGCCGACTACCGCGCTGCCCTGGCTCTGGGCGATACACGGCCCCTGCCTGAATTGTTCGAGACCGCCGGCGCTACCTTCGCCTTCGACCGCCAAACCGTCGGCGAACTGATGGAGCTGGTTTTCGAGAAACTGGCAGAACTGGAAAATTAGCGTCAGCCGGCCTGGGGCGAGGCCGATCTGCTTCGCCCCAGGCCGATCCGCTGAATCTGGCGCTCGGGCCGGTCTCTGGGCGCTAAAACTCCCCCACACCCCCCAGCCGAAATCTCTCAATCGCCACAAACCCAACGGCCACGACGACCATCAGCAGCGTGCTCATGGCCAGTGCCTGGCCGTAGTTGACGGCGCCGGGCTGGCCCAGGAACCGGAAAATGGCCACCGGCATGGTCGGAATTTGTGGCCGGGCGATGAACACGGTGGCACCAAACTCGCCCATGGAGACGGTGAAGGCGAATACCGCGCCCACCAGCAACGCCCGCCCCACGATGGGCAGGTCGATCTCGCGCCATACGCGCCACGGGCCGGCCCCCAACC
>CAYYSH010000229.1:0-5014 GCA_964474265.1 uncultured Anaerolineales bacterium | reverse complement strand
CATCGGTATTAGCATGAACAGGTGCTCAATGCGCAGGCGCGGTAGGCTAATGGCAGGTCCTCTTGTTACTCGAAGGATGGTGTGTTGACCTAGGTTGTGACTCATCTGCGCAACCCGATTGAAAACTCAAGACCTCTCATGATCATCAGGGAGCACAATGCCCAGCGAGAGGCCGTAGGGCGGGTGGAGGGTCCCTTTCCCCGTCGGAGAGTGCTAGCGTGAAGACCGGCCGGTGATTCCCAACTCTAAAGCATATCATATACCAAGGATGGGATATCTCTGCCGAAAGTGCGTGAAAAATACGCAAATTCCCTGTGAAGTGCCGGCAGCGGGTACGAGGTGAGCCGGCCCATGTGGGCACACTGCTTGCCATCTCGCGAACAACCTCGACAGCGATGTGTTAGCATAGCCGAGATTCTCAACTGAGCCGCAACTGGCCGCCATTCTGCCGTCCGAATGACGTAACCTCTTCGTATGCTGTGCGTCGTAGAATCATTGAGTTGAGCAAGCGCCCCGTCGCCCTTTTGCCCTTATCCCCGGAAGACCACCTCGGCTGCCCCTGACGGAGACTCCTCAATAGCCTGCCCCGCATAAGATCTACCAGGTGACATCGTCGCTGATGAGAGGGGGATGCTGGTGCCAGGCAACTTCGCCATGACTACAAAAACCGGTCAACAACCTCTGGCCGGACCCTGCTCTCTGTCTTGCCTGTGCCTAGTGGAGCTTGCGATGGCACAAACACGAATCAGGCGGCAACCAAACGACCTCACACCGGAGACCAGACGTACCTGCTATGCTTGAAAAGATGACGACGAACGGCTCGCAGAACAGTGCAGTCACCGTGTCGGCACACGAACTCCAAAACCTGTTGTGCGTCATTATCGCGGAGGCTCAGTTGCTGCAACTCGACCACGCAGCAGATGACCCCGACTATCGGTCCGCATTGGCCATTGAGCGGGCCGGCCGGCGTCTGGAAGCATTGCTCTACCGTTTGATAGCCACATGGGGAACCGAAGCGGACCACATCGGCCAGGGAGAGGCAGCGGTGCCGCAGAACACTGACGCGGGGCCGCACGCGATCATGAAAGGAACAGGGGCTTAGGGGGAAATGGCACGAATTCTAGTTGCTGACGACAATCGAGAGCTGACAAAGACTCTGGAGCGTGCCCTGTCGCGCGCAGGCCATGAGGTACTGACAGCCCACGATGGGTCAGATGCCTTGTCCGTGATGCAGCAGAATCAACCGGATGTCGTTGTACTCGACATCGTGATGCCAGATATGAACGGCTTTGAGGTGTGCCGCCAGGTGCGCGCCCATCCCGAGTTAGCGCAAATCCCAATCCTTCTCCTGACAGTCAAACAAGACATCAACGACAAACTGAAGGGCTTCAACGCAGGCGCTGATGACTATGTAACCAAGCCGTTCGATCTTCGCGAGCTGACAGCACGAATTGACGCACTGTTACGACGCACGAGCGGCAGTGGGCCGGCCACCCAAGAACTCACCGTCGGTCCTATCACGCTGAACCTGAGCACACATCAGGTCCGTGTTAACGATAGGGTAGAACGGTTAACCCCCCGGGAGCATGATCTCCTGCTGTACCTGATGCGACGAGCCGGCACCATCGTATCCGTCGAACGCGCACTGCAGGACGTCTGGGGATACCCACCGGGGGCCGGCGACCCCGACCTGGTGCGCGCCCACATTCGCAACCTGCGCCTGAAAATCGAGCTCGATCCATCGAACCCGATCCACATCAAGACGGTGCCGCGCCATGGCTACCTCATCCCCTACCGAAACGGCTCTGAAGTGAACGAGGCCGGCTAACCCCTGAAGCTCATTGAGCCTCGAGCAGTAAAGCCCCAGCCAGGGACCCCGAAGGCCTGACCAGGGAACCTGGAAGTTCCCCGGTTGTTTTCACGCCTCATCTTCGATCGATCCTTCTGCGATACAGTACAGACCACCTGTCCCAACCCCCGTCCCCTCGCACCTTCCCCTGGATTCGGAAGATCACATACAGCTTACTCCTTGATCACGCGCCAGTCGATTTTCCATCTCACAGCGATAGCATTTAGACCCTCTTCAGGGGTCCTTTACGTAAGTTTCATGGGATCGGGAGTATCACGGCCAGTCCCCGTGATATAATGGCGGCAGACTTTGCGCAGGCAACATCGCCATCTGGTTGCCGGTTAAAAAGCGAAGATCACAAAGTCCCGACACGGTCAGTCAATTGGGAGTAGCACGGCGGACGGTGACAGGGGAAATGAGGAAGGGCCCCGGATAGCTTGCGACCATCGGGGCCCTACCCACCAGGTGCGCGGGACACCCAGTGCAATATTATTATACACCATGGGTTTTACCTGGTCCAGTCATCCCATCAGAGCGACGCATCATGCCGAACTACATCGCTGCACAGGTCGAGCCGCCGCTGCACTCCCACCATCTCTAAGTAGGAGGTGTTCGTATCATGTTCCTTCATCTCATGAGCTGGATTCAGACCCAGGAAGAAGGTCAGGATCTGGTTGAGTACGCGCTGCTGCTCGGCCTGATCGCACTCATCGCTATCGCTTCTGTTGTGACCATGGGCCAGCAGATCAGCACCACGCTGAGTGCTCTGGCCAGCACGCTGCAGTCTGCGCTGTAGTTCAATGTTCAATCAACGTCGGCCAGTCCACCCAGACTGAAGCCGAACAACAACACACCATGGAGGTATTTACGTCATGATGCTTTATCTGATGAGCTGGATTCAGGCTCAGGCGGCGACCATCCGCCGCGAGGAAGGTCAGGATCTGGTTGAGTACGCGCTGCTGCTCGGCCTGATCGCACTCATCGCTATCGCTTCTGTTGTGACGATGGGCCAGCAGATCAGCACCACGCTCAGCAACCTGGCGAGCACATTGCAATCTGCCTTGTAGTTCCACGCCCGATCAGCGGATATTCGTAAACGGCATGGGCCGTTTGCGCTGACAAGAGGCAACCTCGACCATGACGGACTGTGGTTCGTACGTAGCACGCGAGCAACGTGCCACCCAGCCGGACAATGGCAGCACGCAAGAGGGCCAGAGCGTGGTAGAGCTGGCCCTCTTCTTGCCTGTCCTGCTGTTTATCATGGTTGGCGCCCTCGACCTGGGCCGCGCATTCCACGCTTATACAACAGTGGTCAATGCTGCCCGCGAGGGTGCTCGCTACGGTGCATTTCACCCGACCGACAGCGTCGGCATTCGAAACCATGTTGAGCAGGAAGCTCAAGGGTCAGGTATCGACCTGTCGCAAAGTACTGTCATCGTCGAAACACCCAATATTTCACCGGGGAGCCCCATCAAGGTCACGGTGATTTATCAGTTTCAACCGATTACGGGCCTTATCGTCGGCGGGCAAACCCTTTCGATTAGCGGATCGGTTTCGATGATCCAGTTCTGACATCAGGACGGGGAATGGAATATGGGAACACATGGAAATCACAAGATGGAGACTAGTGGGGAGATGCCCATTCTCCATTCCCCGTTCACTGTTTCTAAGAGACAACGCGGCAGCGCCATGCTGGAAATGGCAATGACGTTGTCTGTTCTCCTGTTCCTCCTGTTGGGCACGCTTGATCTGGGACGGGCAATATACGCGCAGAACATTATTGCCAATGCAGCGCGCGAAGGGGCACGCTATGGCACAATCGCACCAACGGACACTCAGGGGATCCAGCAACAAACTGAGCAGTCCATTGTCGGTCTGGACCCAAACGCAGTGACCATCACCATAGACACAACGCCAACCACAGTCCAGGTCACGGTGACCTATCAGTTTACGGCAATTACACCCTTGATTGGCAAGTTTCTGGGCCAGGGCGGTACAGTTATCCTCAAGGGTGTGTCCACAATGAACATTGAGGGATCACAATGAAAAGAGAATGGGTGCGTCACGATGAGACCGGTCAGAATCTGGTTCTCATCGCAGTCAGTATGACGGCAATCCTCGCTATGATCGCGCTGGTGCTCGACGGGGGCTGGATGCTGGTCCAGCGCCGGCATATGCAAAACGCCGCCGACGCTGCCGCTATGGCCGGCGCCCGCGAACTCGCCCTCGGTAGCGATGACGCCACCATCCTCAACCGCATCCAGGAGTACGCCACCACCCGCAACGGCGCTGACTCCGCCACCGCCTGGTACTACCCCGGCGGTCAACAGGTCGGCCTCGGCTCTGTCCCCCTGGATGCTGAGGGCATCGTCGTCGCTACTCAAATCCAGGTCCCTACCTTCTTCGCCGGCGTCCTCGGCATGCCCACCTTCACCGCCAAAGCCAAGTCCGGCGGCCAGTACGGCGTCCCCCAGACCCTCGGCAGCCTCTGGCCGGTCGCCGTCAAGGAGTTCGATTTCCAGTTCGACACCAAGTATGACCTCCTCCAGGACAAGAAAGGCCCTGGCGGCTTCGGCTGGCTCGACTGGGATGGACCTCCCGTCGGTGTCCCCGAACTCGCCGATAACATCGAAAACCCCGACAACAGCGGTGGCTGGGACATCGGTGAACAGGTCCGCAGCGCCCCCGGCAACATGGGCAACGCTGAACCTGTCCGTGAGGCCCTCGATACCTGGCTCGCCAAGGACTGGAATGACCGCCATGTCACCCTCATCATTTACGATGAGATCACCGGCGGCGGTGCCAACCTCCGGTACCAAATCTCTGGCTTCGCCGAGTTCCGCATCGTCGGCTACGACTACGGGCCCGGTAAGCAGAATGGCGACTGCTACATCATCAGCAGCCCAGGTGACGACGATGATCATGGTGGTGACGATGATCACGGCGGTGACGACGACCACGGCGGTGACGATGACCATGGTGGCGGTGATGATGATCACGGCGGCGGCGATGATGATCATGGCGGCAACGACGATCACGGCGGCGACGACGACCACGGTGAAGGAAATCCCGGCGGCATTTGTGGGATCTTCATCCGCTGGATTGAGCCCACATCATCACTGGGCGACTCCGGCTGGTTTGGGGTCTCAGGGATTCGCTATTTCA
>CAYYSH010000228.1:0-5149 GCA_964474265.1 uncultured Anaerolineales bacterium | reverse complement strand
AGGATGTCCTGCGGAGGCCCACTGCCATTCACCAGGCTCACAATCAGGGTGCCACTACCCAGCTCCAGGGCGGTCTCAACCGAATCGGCCAGACGAGCTCGATCCACGCCACCTCTTGAGTCCGTCTCGGAGCCATTTTCGCGGTGTCGCATAATCAACCGGTCTACCACAACCTCGATGGTGTGCATTTTGTACCGGTCCAGCTCAATCTCCTCATTGACGTCGTACAGTTCACCATCGACGCGGACGCGGACGAAGCCGGCCTTCCGGACATCCTCAAAGATCCGCTGGTGATGTCCTTTCCGGTCCCGGATCAGCGGGGCCAGAATCATGATCCGGCTCCCGTCAGGCAGGGCAAGCACGCTATCGACGATCTGCTCGGCGGTCTGCTGTGCGATCACGCGACCGCAGTTCGGGCAGTGGGGCACTCCGATGCGCGCATACAATAGGCGCAGGTAATCGTAAATCTCGGTGACAGTACCGACCGTGGAGCGAGGGTTGTGACTGGCCCCCTTCTGATCAATTGAGATTGCCGGGCTCAGGCCCTCGATCTGATCCACATCCGGCTTTTCCATCTGACCCAGGAACTGGCGGGCATAGGCCGACAGGCTCTCCACGTACCGCCGCTGGCCCTCGGCGTAGATGGTGTCGAAGGCCAGGCTGGACTTGCCAGATCCTGAGATCCCGGTGATAACCACAAACTTGTCCCGCGGGATTTCAACGTCGATGTTCTTCAGGTTGTGCTCCCGCGCACCCCGTACAATCAACTTTTCCTGCGCCATGAGAACCTGTTTACCCCTTGTGAAGGATTCAATCACGTTACAACAGCAAAGTGGGTGTCAAAATGCAGCATTCCATTATAGCACATATGGACTACGCCAAGCAAACGCGCGCATGCGCCTCGCATGTAAAATGCTATCGAAGTGACATAGCGTCCTCAAGTGATCATGTCAACGGAACCTCATGCCATTTTCCACGTATCTCTTTGCCATGTCATCCGTTGTTTGTAAAGGACAGGCCGGTTTGGCCGCGTCAACCGTAGAGCCAGGCCGGCCCCCTTTTCGGCCCAGAGTCTTACGCCATGTAGGACAAAATCGAACAGGAAAGAGGATCGATGCCAAAGTGGATTAAAATCGAAGTGAAAGACACGGGCGACCGTTCAGCTCGCGCGCGCTCGCAGGCAAAAAAGAGCGAGTCGTCGGGAAACAGGAGCCTGCTGCTCGGAATACTGGCCGGCCTGGTCGTTCTGCTGGGCGTAGCCGGCGCCGGCTTCCTGCTGCGAAATCGCACTCTGGGCAGCCGCGACGTGGCCGCCATCGTGAATGGCCAGACCATCACGCAACAAGAACTGGCGACCGAACAGACCCTGTACGTCACCATGGCCACCCTCACCCAAGGCCGGCCGCCGGCACAAGTACCCACTGCCTTTGACATGCTGAATCAAATGATCGCTGATCGGCTGAAGTACAACGAGGCAACGAAGGCTGGCATCAATGTGTCCCCAGGGGAAGTAGAAGCTCAAATCAGCGCCATCGAGGCTCAGGCTGGCTTCACCGAAGCGCAGTTGCAGACGGCGCTGGCCCAGGCCGGCCTGGACCGCAGCGTTCTGGAAGATTGGATCCGCCGGCAAATCGCCATTGGGCGTTACGTCAATTCTGTCGTGCTGGCAAACGTGCCACCCGAAGCGCAAGAGGCGGCCGTCCGCAACTGGTCGAACACGCTTCAAACTCAGGCCGACGTTGAGATCCGCCTGGGCAGCGGCGAGGGCCGGCGTGCGGCCAAGATTGGCGAGCCGGCACCCGATTTCGCCCTGCCTACTCCGGACGGGGAGACCGTTCGGCTGAGCGACTTCCGGGGCCGGCCAGTGCTCCTGAACTTTTGGGCCACCTGGTGTCCGCCCTGCAAGATCGAGATGCCCGATATCGAGAATCTGTACCAGAAATACAAGGACCAGGGCTTCACAGTAATTGCCATTGACCAGCAGGAATCGCCTGATGCCGTTCGACAGTATTTTCAGCAGATGGGTCTGTCCTTCCAGCCGGTCATCGATTCCACAGGCGAAATCTTCAACCTGTACCGGGTTGTAGCACTCCCAACGAGCTACTTTATCGATTCACAGGGCGTTGTTCGCGTCCAACATCGGGGGATGATGACCCGTGAGCAGATGGAAAGTTACGTCGGGCAGGTGATTTCCCGGTGAGGTGCGGGAGCATGGCAGCCATCGGACTGTTGGCACAAAAAACAAGCCGGCCAGGTCCCCCACACCCTGGCCGGCTCCTGAGCCCGGGCTATTCGAAGTCGGGAGCCGCACTCCGCGCTCAGGATTGCAGATGAGGGCAGGGACCGCTCTGCCACCGCACGCCTGAGCAGCCCGGGCTTCGGCGAGGAGGCATTTAGATTATCTTCACAGCCTGTCACGTATCAGTCACCGAATCAGTCACCGAAACAGAGCAGTCAGGCTCGTGACAGCCGGCTGAGATGCATCTACTGCTCAGCAAAACGCGATCTGGCCGTGCTGACCACCCTGGACCGCCGACTCGAACGGCAACTGCGTGTCTCCACACAGCCAGCCCATCGCTGTCATTAAGTCCAGAGCAGTCAGCGCGGCCAGATTTCCACCACCACGCTATGTCCCTATCCAATAGAGGTCAATTCTGAGCCAACTCTTACCCAGGCCGGCATCGCTGGCTGATTGCGCATCCTCAAAAGCCGGAAGTGAAAGTGTTAGCTCCCCAGTTTGCTCAACCACTGATACTCTACCACAGCTTGGCACCAAGATATGCCGTAGCACATGAAACTATTGCGAAGAAAGCCTTAAGGCCCTGGCCTCACTCAATCCTCAGCCCGAGCCTCGGGAAGCCAGACAGTAAATGTTGTGCCTTCACCGACCTCGCTTTCAACATCGATGTGACCGCCATGGACATCGGCGATCCAACGCGCAATGGACAGGCCAAGGCCAGTACCCCCGTGCTTCCGGCTGCGCGCCTTATCCACGCGATAGAAACGCTCAAAAATGTGAGGTAAGTCTTCGGCTGGAATCCCAACCCCCGTATCGGCAATATCGATCCGTACCCAGCCGTTCTCCCTTGCCAGCCCCAGAGAGACTCGACCGCCAGCCGGCGTGTACTTGAGCGCGTTATCGACCAGGTTCAGCAACAACTGCTTGAGTCGGTCCGGGTCCCCAGTGACCACAGCCCGATCCTGGGTCGTGAGCCGCAAGTTAACCCCATCGGCCAGCGCCTGTCCCTGCCGATACACTTCGAGCAGCAGGCTATCGATCTCAACGAGTTCGTGACGCAGTTGCACCCCGGCATCCGCCTGGGCCAGCAGCAGCAAGTCATTAATCAGGCGCGCCATGCGGTCGGCTTCGCGCTCCATGGCAGCCAGGGATTCTTCCAGCATCTCCTGCCGGCGACCATCCCCGCCGGCTACGTCCGAGAAGTCCTGCTCCGACACCTTGCTGGCGCGCCGCAGAAGGTCCAGGTTGCCCCTGATAACAGTCAGCGGCGTGCGGAGTTCATGAGAGACATCTGCAATGAAGCGTTTTTGAGTACGAAACAGGCGCTCAATACGCTCCAGCATTTCGTTGAAGGTTGTCGCCAGCCGGCCCACCTCATCCTGCGGACCCACCTGCTGAATCCGCCGGCTCAAATCCTCAGTCCGCGTGATCTCTAACGCGGTCTGCGTGATGCGGTCGATAGGTCCCAGTGCACGATCGGCCAGGAAGAAGCCGAGGCCGGCGGATAGAATGATGGCCACTATGCCTCCCACCCCCAGGATCGTGAGGAGGCGGTGCAGCGTCCGATCAATGCTATTCAAAGACGTGCCCACCTGGAGCACACCGATAGTCTCACCGCCAAGCACCAGTGGCTTGCTGAGAATCCGCAAATGGGCATCCGGCGTGTGGACATCGCGCCAGACAGTCTGCCCCTGAAGTGCCGCTGCAATTGCGTCAGGCAGCTCTGGCAAAGTTTCACCACCCAAATTGCTGGAAGTCCGCCTGACAATGCCTTGGGGATTGACTGCCTGCACGTAAATCGGCGGGGAAGCAAACACGTCGAATTCCAGAAACCCGACCACCAGTCCCATCTGCGGCATCAGTGCCGGTCGTGCTGAGGCAGCTACCCTCTCGGCCGCCTGCTCCATCGTCCGGTTCACCTCAGCATTCAGCGCGAAGTAGAGGAAGTAATACAGCGCAGTCCCAAGAATGACCAGCACCAGGGCCATTACTGCGCCATAGAGAATTCCAAGTCGAATTCGAATGGACATGACCCCGCAATCACCTAGTTTTCTCTGAGGGCATAGCCCACACCGCGCACGGTCTGGATCAGCCGGGGCTCGCCCTCCGCCTCCAGCTTCGAGCGCAGGTACCGGATGTACACTTCAATGATGTTCGATTCGCCTCCGAAGTCGTACCCCCACACCTTCTCAAAGATGGTATCTCGCGTCAAAACCTGGCGGGGATGACGCATGAAGAGCTCCAGAAGATCGTACTCCTTGGCCGTCAGTTCAATGGGGCGGTCGTTGCGGTAGACCTCGCGGGTGACCGGATTGAGCCGCAGGCCGGCGAAGCGCAATTCCTCGCTGGTGGCAGGACGATGCCGGCGCAGGAGGGCGCGGATGCGCGCCAATAACTCGTCGAAGGCAAACGGTTTGACCAGGTAGTCGTCCGCGCCGGCTTCCAGGCCGGCCACGCGGTCCGGGACCGCATCCTTCGCAGTTAGCATGATGATTGGTACATCGCTCTGGCGCCTGATCTGCCGGCACACTTCCAGACCATCCATGCCAGGCAGCATAATATCCAGAATGATCAGGTCTGGCGAATTGTTTATAGCCCTATCCAACCCTTCGTGTCCGTCATATGCAACCTCAACAGCGTAGTCCTCGAGTAACAGGCCGCGGCGGATAAAGTCGGCGATTGAGACTTCATCTTCAACGATCAATATTCGCTCAGCCATGCTGTCTTCCCCTGCCGGTTATGGCGTCGCACATCGGATACCCAGCGTTAGCAATCTCATACAGATTCAATTGGGCGTATTCAAATCCAGTTGTAGGGGCGATCCCTTGCGGTCGCCGCCCTGAGCGGACGCAATACCCGCCCGTACCAACCCATTTTGAACGCACCCGATTCAATTATAGACCAGTCTAG
>CAYYSH010000227.1:0-5178 GCA_964474265.1 uncultured Anaerolineales bacterium | reverse complement strand
GCTGACTACGAAGATGCTTCTCTTCATCTTCAAGGCCTAGCCTCCTTTCCAAACTGACGCCAACGGTTCCCGGCAGCCGCCGATGGTTGCTCCACAAGTCGAAGAGACCAGTCACGCACATCACTCTGGATCCGCGCGGCGGCAGCAGGAACGGTCAGCAGAACAGAATTGACGAACATCATCCCGATCAACGCGGCCGGCTGAGCTGAATCGGCGGCTGCAGATGCCAGCCGGCGCGGTGGTCGGTTCCATTAACAAGGGTCATTAGTGTGTACGCGGTCAGCAATCCCTCCTTTCGCGAAACGTGAAGTGAGTCATCAGAACAGGGAGAACAACCGGGCGAAGGCATCCTATCACACTGCCGTGGCCGGGAAGCACGGGGCTCTCGGGAGGTGCGAGCCCCCGATACAACCCCACTCATTGCGAGAGGTGAAATTACCCCGCCCGGCTGACCATGTCCTCTCATCTTACGTAACACGGCATTTGTGACCAGAGCTGGCAGCATGAGCCTGACAAATCTGGCCTCATGACCCAGAAACTGGGCCGACGATCGGTCGCGCCGGCCTGTCTGGCGGGAGGGGAAATTCAGACCAATGGTTTCTGTGAGGGGACACTCGAGAATGTGAGCCTATCCGATACAGTTGTCGCCCCCTGGCTCGGTCAGAGGCCGGCCAGATCATTTTCGGATACGCTCCTGGCTGCGGTGAGCACCGAATTTCTCACCCGCCACCTGAAGGGAGAGGATAGATCAACACCTGCTATGAGCCAGCCTGAGAGTCTGCGTGCATGGCATCGCCCCCACAGCAAACAAACACTCAGCAAGTAGCCCAACAAACCTGACTGAATCTACTGAAGGAATACAAACTTTTGATAGATTTTTCTACTCACATACGATCGGAGAACCCTGGGGCGAAAAGTATGGCCCACCCCGCAGATTCTCCGATGAGTGAGACGCCTGCAGGGAAATCTAGAATGCACGCATCCTGTGCAGTCAAGCGACTCGACTTCCCTCAACAGAACTGGCTGTATCTGGATAAGGCAAGTACAGTATAACAGCAATAGGTCAAAATTTGGTCCATGGTTGGGTGCAATCTGGTCAAAGTTTGACGATGCACGTGTGAGGGGTGACACTCATCATTTGCGGGGAAAAGAAAGGGGTGTGCCCTCAGGAGAACAGGGCACACCCCCAGGCATCATGGGCATTGACATGCCCGCATGTGGCAGGACGGAGGTTACGGACTGGCCGTCTCACCTGTCGGCATAGCTCGGAACAACACGCCCTTGTACCCAAACTGGAAGTCGCCGGCTGTGAGATCGACACTGGTACTGCTGGCAGGACACGTACTCAGCTCAAAGCCTCTGTAGCTGTCCGGCAGCTTGACGCTGACCGTGAGTCCATCCGAGGCGTCGAAGCCGGCCAGGTAGGCCATACCGAACTGCCTCGTCTGGAGGGTCGTGCGCGCCCCGTTGGGGAAGCTAACCGTAACCGGCACATCCCCCAGCGGAATATCGACACCCGCCTGGAAGAAGCTATCGCAGCGGTAGTCGATAAACACACGTGCTGTCAGCGCGTACCGACCTGCTGGAATCTCTGCCGGCGCTAACAACTCAAGAGCCCTGTCCAGAATGGCATTGGCATAGGCATAGTTGTGGATACCGAAGCTGCCTTCTTCCTGCACCATGCTGTGCGCCGTAAACGCCGTCTTGTACTCGATCGTGTCACTCCGATCCGCATTGGCATCGAGCAAGGTCTGGAGTTCATCCAGCTTCGCCCTGACTGTCGCCTGGCGATCGTCGATGATCTGCTGCATGTCCTGACGGCTGGAGTCTGTATGGCAACCGGTGCACGAGTCGGGCTCGCCCTCTGCTACCTCACCTGGCATGGCAACGGCAAATCCGTCCGTCTGCATGTGACTTGCAATGTCACCCGGCAACGCACTCTTGGCCGTCCGTGGGAAATGGCAGCTCGAACACACCGGGCCCCCTTCGGCCGTGAAGTGCGGTGACGGCATATCCTCGACACCCGGGAACCCGATCCCCTCGAACATCTCCTTCATCGGATGATGTAGCGCGGACCCTGGCTCGAACTTGCCGGTCTCTGGCAGGTGCCCGTTGTGGCACTGCACACAGGTCTCATACTGGGACATGATGAGCTGGCTCGTGCCCTCAGTTCCCGGATCATGTGTGGCATGGCACGTCACACACTCAATGGAGTACTGTGCTGTATCCACAGTGACATTTTCCGGATCCCGCCGGGCATCCTCCGAGTGGCATTGCAGGCAGGTATCCTGCGCATGTCCGCTGGCAATCAGGTCCGAGAGCGCAGCGGCATGGCCGCCTCTCTCCCACTCCATGTACTGCTGATGGTGAGATTTGGCGTGACCAGGGTCTTCCGCGTCCTCGGGGTTGTCGAACCACCACCGTTTGGCACTCCAATCCAGGTCGTACACGTCTTCGAGCGCCACTCCGCTGCCCGGATAGTACCCTTCCGGCCAGCCGTACCGTACGTCGTACAGACCCTCAATGGTCTTGCCCCGTGAGTGACAGCCGGCACACACCTCGGAACTCGGCGTCTTGACGATCTTGGTCTTGTCACCGCCGCTGGAGGCGTGCTCCCGACCTGGGCCGTGGCATGCCTCACACGTAATCCCGAAATCGACAAATCCCAGACCGCCGTTGGCTTCCGGATTGTTAATGTCGAAACCGGTCGTATGGCACCCCACGCAACTCACTTTGTAGTCAACGGTCTGCCATGTGTCAGCATGGTAGGGCACCCATTCCTCAGTGGCCAGGTTCCACTGGATGGGGAGAATGCGCCACACGCCGTCGATCACCTTGATGTAGCGCTGCTTCCACTTGGGCCGTGCACCAATGACGTAGTCTACATCGTCCAGCGTCCAGGTCTGGCCATTGACATCTGTCACCGGGAACTGACCGACGATGTTGGCCTCGTCTCTGGGGCGAAGCTTCCAGTTGTGCAGTGTGTCCTCAAAGTTCTCAACAACCTCCGGTGTGATGACGCTGTGACAGGCAACGCAGGCATCTGACCCGATGTACGGGCTCTCTGTCCTGGCCTGACCCAACAGCTCGAATCCCTTGGCCAGGATAGCCTTGGCATACCCATAGTTGTGGATGCCGAAGCTTCCTTCGGACTCCACCATGCTGTAGGCCGTGTACGCCGTCTTATACTCGACGGTGTCACTAATAGCCTGGCTGGCATCGAGCAAGTTCTGGAGCTCGTCCAGCTCTGCCCGAATCTCCGCCTGGCGGTCATCGATGATCTTTTGCATGCGCTCGCGCGAAGCACCGGTGTGGCAGCCAGTGCACGAGTCTGGCTCGCCTTCCGCCACCTCACCCGGCATGGCGATCTTCAACAGGTGGCTGGTGATGTCACCTGGCACAGCGCTCTTGGCCGTACGAGGGAAGTGGCAACTCGAGCACACCGGGCCACCCTCAGCAGTGAAGTGCGGCGATGGCATGTCCTCCACGCCAGGGAATCCGATGCCCTCGAACATTTCCTGCATCGGGTGGTGGATCGTCGAGCCAGGCTCGAACTTCCCGCTCTCCGGCAGCCCGCCGTTGTGGCACTGCACGCATGTCTCGTACTGCGACATCGCCAGTTGCCGCGTCCCCTCGGCTCCTTCCTCGTGCGTCGTGTGACACGTCACGCATGTGATCGGATACTTCGCCGTATCCACCGTCGGCTTCCCCTCCGCCGGCGCCCGCCGGTAGTCCTCCGAGTGACACTGCAAGCAGAAGTCCTGAGCATGCCCGCTCGCCCGCAAGTCCTCTAGCGACCGCGCGTGCGCGCTCTTCTCCCATTCCATGTACTGCTGGTGATGCGACTTCGCATGGCCTGGATCTGCCGCGTCTTCCGGGTTGTCAAACCACCAACTCCCCGTTCCCCAGTTCAGGTCGTACACATCCTCCAGCGCCACTCCGCTGCCCGGATAGTACCCCTCCGGCCAGCCGTACCGCACGTCGTACAGCCCCTCTTTCGTCTTCCCCCGCACGTGGCACCCCGCGCAGACCTCCGCGCTCGGCGTCTTCACGATCTGCCGGTTCCCCGGCTCCCCCGCGAAGCCGCCCGCCACATGCTGGCTCCCTGGCCCGTGGCATGCCTCACACGCGATCCCGAAATCCACGAACCCCAGGCCCCCATTGGCCTCCGGGTTGTTGATGTCGAATCCCGTCGTGTGGCACCCCACGCAGTCCACCTTGTAGTCCCGATCCATCCAGTCATCCGGATGGTAGGGGACCCACTCCTGCGTGGCAATGTTCCACTGGGCCGGCAGGACCCGCCACCCACCGTCCTCCATCACCTTGATGAAGCGCTGCTTCCACCCACGCCCAGACGCCCCGATCACATAGTCCACATCATCCAGCGTGAACGTCAGATCGGGATCATCCGACGTGAAGTCCGCCACGATGTTGGCCTCGTCCTTGGGCCGCAGCTTCCAGGCGTGCAGCGTCTCCTTCCAGGAGTCGTAGTAGGTCGGGTGGCAGCCCCGACACGTCTGGGAACCGACGTAGGTCGCCTCCTGTTGCGGATAGGGGGTGCTGGAGTTAGCACTCACAGCCCCTAAAGCCAGAAGGAGGAGTACTACTGTGATAACGACGATACCCCTCTTCAACGTCTAGCCTCCTTTTTATTTCGCGAGGCCCGCGGTCCCAAACACCAAACTCCTACGACAACAGAGTCTAATCCCACTGCGTTAACCGATGGGGATGCGGAGCTTGAGCAGAAACCGCCGGCAATGTGGGTTGAGGACCGATATGCCAATCACTGCAGGCCGGCTGGGCAGGATGGAGGCTACGAGCGCCAGCCGGCGCAGCCATTGGCCCTGTGGATCACATGATTTAGTGGTTACGCGGTCAGGCACCCCCCTTCTCCACACACCTTCAAGTCGAGCTACAAGACAGGACAACTGCCAGACCGAGCCAGTCCCTGGCCTGGATGTCCATGAATAGCTCCAGCACCTCGAGGGGTGCGAACCCTCGACGGTGCCGCATAGAGGCCGGCATCCATGCGGCTCTACCTCGCTGACAGTGCCAACGCGCACCCGTGCACATCACACGGTGCTCCATCTACGGCACCATCAGCCTAACCGGAGTCACGCCAAAAGGATAACGACCGAGTACCGACCACAGCCGGGCAGTTTGGGAGAGGAAACGTCC
>CAYYSH010000226.1:511-5209 GCA_964474265.1 uncultured Anaerolineales bacterium | reverse complement strand
TTGGCGCTTATTATCCCATAAATGGGAGGGTTTGTCAAGCATGGGTGCGTGTGGCGATCTGGCCGGCGCTTTCCTGGGTGATCGTCGGTGCCTGAATTTCCACTTGACGTGTTCTTGGTGGTGTGATAGAATAGGGCCAACCTGTGGGTCCATGTCATCTTGTCTCCATGCCTGGCAAGCGTTGAGTGAGACGGATGACGTTGCCCGACATGGTAACAGCTTTCTAGCGCCATGGTTGATTTTAATCTTCGGTTTGACGTAACCGCACATCCTGGCCCAAAAACCCCTTCTGCGTTTCCATAAAAATTGTCCATATTCAATTCGCCCGATTTAGGAGAAGGCAATACGGGTGATCAATCAGCGAACAAACACCCGTTTGCTGCTCGACACGCCAGAGGCGTATTGAGCGTGCGAGCTATCTTCTGTGAGGATTCGAGTGAGGAGTAAACTGTATGAAACTCGATGGATCCTACACCTTCGCTGCCCCTCGCAGTGAGGTTTGGGACGCATTGCTTGACCCAGAAGTACTGAGTAAAGCGCTTCCGGGCTGCGAGGCACTGGAACAGACTGGCGAGAATCAGTATAAGGCTGTCCTTAACGTTCGCGTAGGTCCGGTGCAGGGCCGTTTTAGCGGGACTGTCAGTCTTTCGGAATTGAATCCCCCAGTGAGTTACCACATGAAAGTAAGTGGTCAGGGTGCCCCTGGCTTTGTCAATGGTGAGGGGGATATTACGCTGGAGGAGGAGAGCGAATCAACGGTGATGCACTACACCGGCGATGCTCAGATTGGTGGCCGTATCGCCAGTGTGGGTCAGCGCCTGCTGGATAGCAGCGCCAAGTCCTTGATCCGTCAGGGCCTACAGGCCATTGATTCGCTTATCCAGGCTCGACAGCAGGCTGCTGAAGGCGAGCCGGCGCCAGAACCTGTCGTGCCGACGCAAACCCAGATCGCAGCCGGCGTGGCCAGGGATGTGGCGAGCGAACTGATACCCCCTGAGCGCCGGCCCATCCTGTTTGGTGCCCTGGTGATCCTTGCCGCTCTGATTTTCATTCTGATTCGAGCGTGTGGCGCGTGAGGATAGCGTTCCTGGCGGGAACCATCCAGCCGGCTATGCTCCTGCTGTGTCCCACGTGCATGTGCCTCGCTCCGTCACATGTCGAGAAAGGAGGTGTTAATCGGCGCCCATCAACGTATGCGAAGGTCTGGCTTACTGCTGTTGAACGAGTTCTCTGACTGTCCCTCCCAAAGGAGAAGGTTCTATGACACAACACGTCACGATTGAGGTCAACGGAACGACCTACGAAAGAGACGTTGAGCCTCGTATGCTCCTGGTCCATTTCATTCGTGATGTTCTGGGGCTTACGGGGACTAACATCGGTTGTGAGACTGGTCTGTGTGGGGCCTGCACAGTGATTGTGGACGGGCAAGCAGTGAAGTCATGCACCCAGTTCGCCGTTCAGGCAGATGGTAGCTCAATCCTCACGATCGAGGGACTGGCCGAAGATGGCAAGCTGCATCCGCTGCAGGAGGCATTCTGGGAGAAGCACGGTTTGCAATGTGGTTATTGCACACCGGGCATGATCATGGCTGCCTATGACCTGCTCCAGGAGAACCCCAACCCCACGGAAGAGGAGATCCGACACGGATTAGAAGGCAACCTCTGTCGCTGTACAGGCTATCAGAATATCGTCAGGGCCGTCCAGATGGCCGCAGAAACGATGCGAGGAGGTGCGTGATGGCCAGGTATGTTGGCGCAAGCATCAAGCGACGCGAAGACCCGAGATTTATCCAGGGGAAGGGTCGCTACGTGGCCAATCTCCAACTGCCAAATATGGCCCACCTCGCCATTAAGCGTAGTCCCTATGCGCATGCCAGGATTAAGAGCATCAACACCAGTCGAGCAGAGGCAGTGGACGGTGTCATCGCTGTTTTCACCGGCCAGGACCTGATTGACGGTGGCGTGGGAGCGATGCCCTGTGGCTGGCTCGTGCCCGACATCAAGGTGCCCACCCGGTATCCGCTCACTGTGGACAAAGTGCGGCACGTGGGCGATGGCGTGGCAGCCGTAGTCGCGGAAAGCCCTTACATTGCTTATGATGCCCTGGAGTTGATCGAGGTAGAGTACGAACCGCTGCCGGCTGTCGTCGATGCGAAAGCCGCTACAGAGGAAGGAGCTCCCCTGGTCCACGACGACATCCCCAACAACGTGAGCTACACCTGGGCCATCGGCGACAAGGATGCCTGCGACAAGGCCTTCGCTGAGGCCGATCATGTGGTGGAACTCGACCTGGTCAACCAGCGGCTCATCCCGACCGCCATGGAGCCGCGTGCGGCTGTCGCCGAGTGGAACGCTTTCTCTGAGGAAATGACGCTGTGGACGACCAGCCAAAACCCCCACCCGATCCGGCTGCTTCTCAGCGCCTTCACCCTGGGCATCCCGGAGCACAAGCTGCGGGTGATCTCCCCGGATGTGGGCGGCGGCTTCGGCAGCAAAATCTTCCACTATCCCGAGGAGATCATCACCCCGTGGGCGGCCCGGGAGTTTAATCGGCCTGTCAAGTGGGTTTGCACCCGCACCGAGGCCAATATGACCGACTCCCAGGGCCGAGATCACGTGACTCACTGCCGGATGGCCCTGAAGAGCGATGGTACCATCACCGGTATCCACGTGCAGACGTGGGCCAACCAGGGGGCGTATCTGTCCACCTTCGCCCCGCTGATTCCCACCGCCCTGTACCTGACGCTGCTCTCCGGTCTGTACAAGGTGCCGGGCATCTGGGGCGAGATGTGGGGCACGCTGACCAACACCGTGCCGGTGGACGCCTACCGTGGCGCTGGCCGGCCCGAAGCCAGCTACCTGCTCGAACGCCTGGTGGACCTGGCTGCCCGAGACCTGGGCATGGACCCGCTGGACATCCGGCGCAAGAACTTCATCCCGCCTGACGAGTTCCCCTACCAGACCCCGGTGGCCTTCATGTACGACAGCGGTGACTACAACAAGCTCTTCGACAAAGCCGTGGAGCTGGCGGACTACCAGGGTATGCGCAAGGCGCAGGAAGAGGCGCGCAAGCAGGGCCGGCTGGTCGGCATCGGCATCACCGGGTGCATCGAGGCCAGCGGGCCGGCACCGTCGGCGGTGGCCGGCGCCCTGGGTTCGGCGGTCGGCTTCTGGGAGAGCGCCGTCATCCGGGTGCATCCTTCGGGCAAGGTGACCGTCTTCACCGGCTCCCACGCTCATGGGCAGGGGCACGAGACCACCTTCGCCCAGATTGTGGCCGACGAGCTGGGGGTGAGCATGGACGACGTGGAGATCGTCCACGGTGACACGGCCAGCGTGCCCTTCGGCATGGGCACCTACGGCAGCCGCAGTGCTGCGGTCGGTGGAAGCGCCATCGTCAACGCTGCCAGGAAGGTCCGCGAGAAGGCCATGAAGATCGCAGCACACCAGTTGGAAGCCGCCGAGGAGGACGTGGTCTACGATCAGGAAAGCGGCAAGATATACGTGAAGGGTGCGCCAGACAAGGCAAAGGCTTTTGGCGAGATCGCCCTCGCCGCGTACACCGCTCACAATCTGCCGCCGGGCCTGGAGGCCGGCCTGGAAGAATCGGCCTTCTACGATCCGGCCAACTTCACCTTCCCCAACAGTGCCCACATCGCTCAGGTTGAAGTGGACCCCGATACCGGCAAGGTGACCATTCAGCGCTACGTCGCGGTAGACGACGTCGGCAAGGTCATCAACCCCATGGTGGTGGAAGGGCAAATCATCGGCGGGATTGTCCAGGGCGTAGGTCAGGCACTGTCGGAGCACGGCGCTTACGACGAGAACGGCAATCTCCTGGCCGGCTCGTTGCTGGACTACGCCGTGCCGCGTGCCCACTGGTTCCCATCCATCGAGACGGGACGAACCGAGACGCCCTCGCCGCACAACCCGCTGGGCGTGAAGGGGGCCGGCGAGATGGGTACCATTGCTGCGACGGTGACCATCGTCAATGCTGTGATGGATGCTCTGGCACCACTGGGCGTCAGGCATATCGACATGCCGCTCACGCCGGAGAAGATCTGGCAGGCGATTCACGGAAACGGGAGGTCGTAACCATGTATCCGGCGAAATTTGAGTACTACCGTGCAGGAAGCGTGCAGGAGGCAGTTGCCTTGCTGCAGCAACACAGTGGTGCGAAGGTGCTGGCCGGCGGTCACAGCCTGATCCCGACGATGAAACTCCGCCTGGCCCAGCCGCCGGCGCTGATCGACATCGGTCGCATCCCGGAGCTGGTGGGCGTGACACGGACGGATGGCACCATCCGCGTGGGGGCGTTGACCACCCACGACATGCTGGCCAAGTCCGATCTGCTCCAGCAGCACTGCCAGGTTCTGGCAGAGGCCGCCAGCCAGGTGGGTGACCGACAGGTGCGTCACAAGGGCACCATCGGTGGCAATCTCGCTCACGCTGATCCGGCGTCCGACCTGCCGGGCGTGATCCTGGCGTTGGGCGGCGTGCTCCATGCCATGGGGGCCGGCGGCGAGCGGCAGATCAACGCGGCAGACTTCTTCGTCGATCTGCTGACGACGGCCCTGCAGCCTGATGAGATCCTCACAGCAGTGGAGGTGCCCGTTCTGGGCGACAACACCGGCTCGTGCTACCTGAAGTTCGAGCACCCGGCGTCGGGCTATGCCATCTGCGGAGCGGCGGCCATTGT
>CAYYSH010000226.1:0-501 GCA_964474265.1 uncultured Anaerolineales bacterium | reverse complement strand
GCGATGGCACGTGCGAGCGCGCCAGCCTGTGCTTCAACGGCGTGACGGCGACGCCGCACAATGCCAGTGCCGTGACGGATGCGCTGGCCGGCAAGTCGCTGGACGACGCCACCATCGATCAGGCCGTGGATGCCAACCTGTCCATCGCCGACCCGATGGGCGATGTCCATGCCTCTGGTCCGTATCGCGTGGAGCTGGCCAAGGCGTTCGGCAAGCGAGCGCTGAAGCTGGCTCGTGACCGTGCGCAGGGCTAGTTCGCACACTTTGAAGGTGCACCACGGCGGGCCGGCGGTGACTCTCACTGCCGGCCCGCATTATCTTGGTTTGACGATAGCGATTTTGGAGGGTTGAGATGGTCCTGGCTGGTGACTACGGCGAGTACGGTTTTGTGGCAGAGTTCTATGACTACGTTGCGCCATATCGCGATCGACAGGACATCGCCTTCTTTGTGGAGATGGCGCAGCAGTCAGGAGGGCCGGTGTTGGAAGTTGGGTGTGGGAC
>CAYYSH010000225.1:0-5216 GCA_964474265.1 uncultured Anaerolineales bacterium | reverse complement strand
CCCATCCAGCGGCCAGCACTCAGCGCTGCCGCCTCCGTCGCTCGGACCAGATCAAGACCCAAATTCCGCGGTGGATGTTCGTTCATGCTATCTCCATTTTCTAATCTACAGCTTCTAACAGGCCGGCGGCTTCCCAGGCCAGCATCCCGCCTCGCAGAATGGTGATGTTGTCATAGCCCCGGTCCTGCAACACGCTTGCCGCGCGCGTACTGCGCCGGCCACTTCGGCACACGAGAACAACCGGGCGATCACGTGGCACGTCTGCCGCTTCTGAGAGGAGGCGTCGCAGAGGTACCAGTTTGGCCTCTGCGATGTGGCCTCGTTTATACTCACGTGGCTCTCGCACATCGATGATTAACGGAGGGGATTCCCCGTGCACCTGCTGCCACAATTGCTCCGGGGGCATGTCAGGCACGTGATGGATGAGTACGTCGGTGTAGAGCGGGAGGCCGTCGGTCGAAAAGGCGCGTTTCGGCAGATTTTGACACTCGGCGAAAGTGCGCACATCACACTCGTAGATGCAGATGGCCGGGTCAAGGACCCGGTAAAACAGGTGTGGTACAGCGTCATCCGGCGAAAGGAAGTGATCTGCACCAAGAAAATCATAGAACCCGGTCGATTTCATAATCTGTAAAATCGGCTCTCGAACCCGCATCATGAAGACATCTCCACCCAAATCCCGGTAGGTGTGCACGACGCTTTCCAGCATGTGGATTCCGCTGAAGTCGCAAATATTAACGCTGTGCATGCGCAATAGCAGGAATCGCTGCTCCGGATACCTGGTCATGTGCTCGTAGATAGCTTCTTCCACGTGGTTGACAGCACCAAAGTACAGGTCCCCGTGGATGTCGAGGATACCTAACTGCGGGCACTGGGGCTTTTGGGGTTGGTGCATGAGGTGCTTAAAATCATCGTCGGGTACGACAGAGTGCACTCGCGGGATGCTCGTGTTGAAGATATAGAGCGCGAATGAGAGCAAAATGCCAAGCAGAACAGCAAACTGGATTTGAAGGAATAACGTGCCCAGAAAAGTGACGATCATGATGGCCGCATCACCCCGCGCACCGCGCCAGATGCGTGCGATCTCTTCACGATCGATCATGCCATAGGCTATAACGATCAGCACGCCGGCCAGGGCGGTGCGTGGCAGATAGCTTGCCAGTGGCGTCAGAACCAGCATGGCGACCAATACAAACAAGCCTGAAAAAACGGCTGCAATCGGTGTTTGGGCGCCGGCCTCGTGGTTGACTGCTGAGCGGGAGAATGAGGCCACACATGGGTATCCGGAGAACAGGCCCGCAGCAATGTTGGCCAATCCCTGTCCGACAAATTCCTGGTTGCTATCCAGCTTTTGGCCGGTCTGGGTTGCAATAGAGCGAGTGATAGCCGTGGTTTGGACAAGCCCGATCGCTCCGATGGCCAACGCACCCGTTGATAACTCTGCCACAAGGTCTATGTCTAGCAATGGCAGGTGTGTCAAAGGCGGCAGGCTGCGCGGAAGTTGACCAATGACTGCTACGCCGTTCTGGTTCAACTTGAGGAAATAAACCGCCATGGAAGCAGCGACCATGCCCACCAGTGCTTCCGGTAGTTTCGGGTTAAGCCTGCGCACCAAGACAATCAGCGCCATCGTGCCAACACCTAGCACCAGGGTGGGGACATGTGTTTTTGGAAGGTGAGTCAGGACGCCCTGTAGAGTCCCTACAAGGCTTCGGCTTGTGACATCTAACCCCAGGAGATGTTTTAACTGCTTCACGGCGATAAGGACGCCGGCGCCACCTGTGAAACCAACGATGACGGAGTAGGACACGAAATTAGTCACTGCGCCTAGTCGTGCCAGACCCATGGCCAGTTGGAAAATGCCGGCCATAACAGCAACCATGCCGGCTGCCACCACGAACTTTGGTGTGCCAGGCGATGCACTTGTCAGTAGAACGGAGAGCACGAGAATAGAAAAGGCATTGGCCGGACCGGTATGTGCCTGGTTGGAGGACCCCCACAGCGCTCCGACGATGGCGCCAACGATGGCTGTATACAGTCCCATCTGCGGCGGTAGCTCAGCGATGAGCGCAAAAGCGATAGCCTGGGGCAAGAGAATCACGGCCACCGTCAGCCCCGCGATCAGATCTGCCCGCAGAGTGGCAGGGTTTAGAGATCGAACAATGCGCAGTGGTTGGAGAGAATAGTTGAAAACGTGTCTGAGGCTCGCCTGCATCTGGTCATCTCCATCAGCCGATTGATCCATTTACCAACAGGTTCTTCGAAATATGACGTTCAGTGTGTGAGTTGGTTAGTATTTGTCTCCGAAAATCTCCGAGCTGAAATCCCTATTCTGCGTATAGCCTTTTCGGCACGGGCTCCGCCCCTGCATGCCTCCCAATTACGAGTATAGCTCAAACCAGATGGTGTGCCAATATCGATATGGGCACACCATCTGTGTTCTGGCCACGAGCAGATCCTCAGCGCCGGCTGCAGCTATTGCGCATCCAGCGGCTGCAACCCGAAGGGATTGTTTGCGTACAGCGATATAGAGAGTGATGGCAGAGATCGCCTAGCAGGGAAGTGAGGAGTGTTGCTGCATGGAAAGATATGAGCACAAACTGCGCCGCTCACGCAGACGCCGGATCATTGCCGGCGTTTGTGGGGGGCTTGGTGAGTTCTTCGGGCTGAGTCCCTGGATTTTCCGGATTGTATTTTTGATTCTGGCAATGCCGGGCGGCCTGCCAGGTGTGCTACCTTACATCCTACTGTGGATTATTATTCCTTCTGAATAGGGGCTAATACCCCGTCAGTGGTCTCCGGGTCTCTCACACCGACGGGGTTAGCCTCTATACCAGGTGCCGGCCTTCGTGCACTGCCGGCACCCACTTTATTACGTCGCCACAGAAATAGCGCTATCAGCCCGCCTATGGCACCAGCCCCGTCGATCAGCACGTCCATAGGCCGGCCATGCCGCCCCGGGACGAACGTCTGATGCCACTCATCGCTGACAGCATACAGCAGCGTGAGGATGAAAGCCCACACGGTCGGATTGCCGGCCTGAAGCGTCCGCCGCAAGGCGCGCCAGAATAGCACGGCCAGTATGGCATATTCGATGAAGTGACCGGTCTTCTTGGCGACTTTGTCGGGGATAGCAAAGGGAAAGGTCGGCAGGGATGGCTGAGACGAGAGGAAGAAAATCACCCCCATCCAGGCAATGGCCGGCCCCCAGGCAGCAACCAACCTTCGCATCCTACCCCAGCTCCAGTCTCTCGGAGATCAGATCCGCGTATGAGCCGGAGACAAGCTCCTCGTCGCCGATCCCAAATGCTTGCAACAGCTCCTCTGCCTGCACCCGGCACGTCTCTTCCGCGTGGCGGTCCATCACCATCACCTCAAACTCGATGAACGTGCCCAAAGCCTCAACCTCGTCCAGGTGAATGCGCACGTTGTCCACCTGCCACAGCTCACGCCGCTTGCGCACCTGGACCAGCGCCCCCAGCGCGTCGGACAGGAGCCGGCGCATGCCGGCTGCGTCCTCCACCAGCACGACCTGGTAGTCGCTGGCCTTCGGTTGCGGCTGATCAGGCCGGCGGTAGAATACCAGTTGGTCGCTTCCCGGCTCTTGCTCGCGCAGCTTCAGCCGGCCGGCAGGTACCCGGAAGTAGGTGTCCACCTGCTGCATGGTCACAACGTGCCGGGCGCCGATCTGGCCGGCGATGTGGCGTGCACGGTCCAGGGCGCCGTAGCGCGCTTTGATCTCGATGTTCTTTGCCATCTGTGTGCCCTATCGCGGGCTCATTCTACTCGATTTCGTGGCACTTGACAACCGCCCAATTTCCTTCTATAATTCTACCAAACGGTTGGTAGAATTCCCGGCCTGGGAGATGGGTGAATGCGCTCAACCAAGGATGACGAGATTTTCGACGCGGCGGCCAGCCTGTTCAAGCAGAAGGGCTTCCACGCGACGTCCATGCAGGATATTGCCGACGCTGTCGGCATGCAGAAAGGCAGCCTGTACTACCACATCTCCAGCAAAGAGGAGCTTCTCTTTCGCATCTCACATGCCGCCATCAGCGCTATCACCGAGCAGTTAGAAGAGATTGCCAGCGCCCCACTTACACCCTCCGCGAAACTCCGTGCTGCCATTGAAAACCACGTGACCACGCTGTGCGAGCGGCTGGACCTCATGGCCGTCTTTCTGAAAGAAAGCAATACGCTGACGTCCGAACAGCAGGCCCAGATTATGGCCTATCGCCGGCGGTATGAGGAGCTGTTCCGAGGCATTCTGAATGAAGGGGTCGAGTCGGGCGAGTTTCGCGCGGTGGATGTCGGCGCTGTCTCCAATGCGCTGCTGGGTATGCTCAATTGGATGCACTACTGGTACCGGCCAGATGGCCGGCTGACGCCCGAAGAGATCGCTGAGGTTTTCACCGACCTCGCGCTAAACGGCGTCTTAGCCCCTTGAGTCCCGAGATTCTTAAACGATGTGAGATTGGATACTGGGAATTGGCTGATCGGTATCCCAAATCTCCAATATCTAACATCCAATATCCTGAAAAAAGGAGGTCTTTGTCGATGGCATTGCTAGAAGCAGGAACACCCGCTCCCGAGATTGAGGCTGAAAACCTCACCGGTGGACCGGTGAAACTTGCCGACTACAAGGGGAAGCGCCCGGTAGTCCTGGTATTTCCCCCGGTGAATGTGGACCCCGCGCGCATCAACGCAACCAAGAACATCTACCAGAGCATGCGGGACAAGGTCGAGCTCATCGCGGTGCAGAAGACCGTGCCGAGCAAGCAGATGGCCAAGATGTTCCTCCAGCAGATGGGTGTGAAGTTCCCCGTGCTGCTGGACGAAAGTGGAGCCGCCTTCAAGGCCTACGGTGTCGATAAGCCGCCGGCTGCTTTCTACATCAACACCGATGGTGTGATCGTCGCCTCCGGCACCGAGGGCGATCTGGATGAGATCGAAGCTGGGGTGAAGGAGTACCTGCTCTAAAAACGGCTAGATGGTTAGATAGCTAGATGGCTCGTACAATCCAACCACCCAGCCATCTAGCCATCCAGCCACCCAGCAATCCACCTATCGAGCATTCAACTGGTTGTGGAGGAACGTCAATATGGATCTGGGAATAGCCGGCAAGGTAGCAGTCGTAACCGGTGGTGCACGTGGCATTGGTCGGGCCGTGGTCGAGGAATTCGTCCACGAAGGGGCCAAAGTGGGCATCCTGGACA
>CAYYSH010000224.1:0-5219 GCA_964474265.1 uncultured Anaerolineales bacterium | reverse complement strand
GAGCAGGCACTACGTGAGTTGAACGAAACGCTGGAGCAACGAGTCGCGCAGCGTACCGCTCAGTTGCGCAAGGCAGAGGCCAGATACCGGACACTGGTGGAGCAAATCCCGGCCGTCACGTACATCGCCTCTCTGAACACACCATACAGCACGATATATATCAGTCCGCAAATCAAACCGCTGTTGGGTTTCACACCAGCAGAATGGATTGTTGATCCAGATATGTGGATCAAACAGTTGCACCCCGAAGATCGTGACAGGGTGCTCACTGAAGTTTCAGACTGCCTGGCCGGCGGCAGACCTTTCCGGTCGGAATATCGCATGCTGGCCCGAGACGGTCACGAGGTGTGGGTGCGCGATGAAGCCGTTGTGCTACATGGTGCCGATGGTGAGCCACAGGTTATCCAGGGCGTGCTGATAGATATTACCGATCAAAAACGGGCCGAAATGCAGCTTCGGAAGCTGTCCCGCGCGGTCGAGGACAGCCCGGGGGCCATCATCGTTTACGACGCCAACGGCATCATCGAGTACGTCAACCCCAAGTTTACACGGATGACGGGCTTCACAAAGGAAGAGATCATTGGCAAGCACGTCTCTTTCCTGGGCGGGAAGAAGCCAGAAGATGATCATCCGCTGTGGGGGATCATTTCCGCCGGCCACGAATGGCACGGCGAGTTCCTCAATCAGAAGAAGAGCGGTGAGCGGTACTGGGTGGCTGCGTCCATCTCGCCCATCAAAGGTACGCAGGGACGGATCACTCACTATGTGGAGATTCATGAAGACATCACTGAGCGCAAGCGAGCGGAGGAGGCGCTGCGCGAGAGCGAAGAGCGCTACGCGCTTGCTGCTCGCGGGGCGAACGATGGCCTCTGGGACTGGGATCTCAGAGCGAACCAAATCTATTTCTCGCCGCGCTGGAAGGCGATGCTCGGTTACTCGGAAAGTGAAATTGGCAGCAGCCCAGACGAGTGGTTCAGTCGGGTGCATCCTGAGGATCTTGAGCAGGTCAAAGTGGAAATGGCAGCTCATCTGGAAGGGCTGAAACCGCACTTTGAGAACGAACACCGCATGTTACACAAGGATGGCACCTATCGCTGGATGCTCTGTCGAGGGGTGGCAGTCTGGGATGCAGATGGAGTAGCGTATCGGATGGCCGGCTCACAGACGGACATCACTGGCCGCAAACGGGCTGAGGAGCAGTTGCTGCACGATGCATTTCATGATGCACTGACAGGGTTGCCCAACCGGGCCTTGTTCTTAGACCGCCTCGGACAGGCGGTCCAGCGGGCCAGGCGCAACAAGGACTACAGGTTCGCCGTGCTGTTCCTGGATTTTGATCGCTTTAAGGTGGTCAACGATAGCCTCGGGCACATGATCGGAGATGATCTGCTCGTCGCTATCGCGCGCCGGCTTGAAGCATGCCTGCGTCCAACAGACACGGTTGCACGGTTTGGTGGAGACGAGTTCACCATTCTCATCGAGGACATTACCGATAGTAGCGACGCTCTCCGAGTGGCCCACCGGATTCAGGACACGCTGACGCCACCGTTCAGTTTGAATGGGCATGAGGTGGTGACGACTGCCAGTATGGGCATCGTGCTGAGCGAGACAGGCTATGAGCGGCCGGACGATGTGCTGCGTGACGCGGACATCGCGATGTATCGCGCTAAAGCGCTGGGCCGGGCACAATATGTGGTGTTCGATGTAGCGATGCGCGCGCGTGCCGTGGCGCGCCTTGAGCTGGAAACCGGTCTGCGGCGAGCTCTTGAGTGCAACCAGTTTTGTCTCCACTACCAGCCTATCGTTTCAGTGGCAACCGGCAAGATCGCCGGCTTCGAGGCTCTTGTGCGCTGGCAACATCCTGAGCGCGGTCTTGTCGCGCCCGGCGAATTCATCCCGGTGGCGGAAGAGACCGGCCTCATTGTCCCTATCGGCCAGTGGGTGTTGCGTGAGGCATGCCGGCAGATGCGCGAGTGGCAGGAGAAATACCCCCTGAACCCGCCTCTGACGATCAGCGTGAACCTGTCCGGCAGGCAGATTGTTCAGCCCGACCTGGTCGAGCAGGTTGAGCAAATTCTCGAAGAGACCGGCCTGGACCCGCGTAGCCTGCGCCTGGAGATCACGGAGAGCGCGCTCATGAGCAATACCCAGCCTACCAGATCCAATCTCTCGCGACTCAAAGCTCTGGGCATCCAGGTGCAGATGGATGACTTCGGAACAGGCTATTCCTCATTGAGCTATCTGCGTCAATTCCCCATCGACACCATTAAGATCGACCGCACGTTTGTCAGTCAACTCGGCTGTGAGACTGAAAGTGCTGAAATCGTCCAGACCATTGTGACGTTGGCTCACGATTTGGGCATGGACACGATTGCCGAAGGCGTGGAAGCAGCCGAGCAATTGGCTCGTCTCCAGGCGCTGGAATGCGAATATGCACAGGGATATCACTTCTCTAAGCCGCTACCCGGCGAAGCAATAGAAGAGTTCATTGCAGCCGGGTTGTCGGTACTTCAGGATTGTCACGTTGCGGCGTAAATTGCGGGTGGGATTACTCGTAGTCGAAGTAGCCCTCCAGATCGGCCCGGGCCAGGTCCTGTTCCAGCGCTGTGCGCACGACTGCATCAGCCACTCGCTGGTGTAGGCGACGGTCCAGCGGGTCGGGGACCAGTCGGTCGGGGCCGGCCATCTCCGCGATCGTTCGGGCTGCAGCCAGGTACATCTCGTCGGTGATGCGAGGCACGTTCGCGTCTACTGCACCCCGCAGAATGCCTGGAAATCCCAGGAGGTTATTCACCGCTTTCCCATCCGTGGCAAAGGCTGCGCCGGCCTCCATTGCCACTTCCGGCTCGATCTCCGGATCGGGATTTGAGAGGGCCAGGATGATCTGCCCCGGCTGAACCATCTCCGGCTTGATGAGGCCCGGCACACCTGTGGTCGATACCACGATGTCGGCGCGCTGCATGATCTCCTCCAGGGTTGCTGGCTCTCCACCGCTTGCCCGCAGCCGCGCCCGGGCATCTTCGGAGATGTCGGCGCCCAACACGGGCCGGCCTGTTAGCGCCATGAGCATGCGGGCGATGGAGAGGCCGGCCGCGCCCAGCCCAATCTGCCCGATGGTCACATCCTCCAGCGAGCGATCAGTGCGGCGCACGGCGTTCATGAGCGCCGCCGTCACGACGACGGCGGTGCCGTGCTGATCGTCGTGCATCACCGGCATGTCGAGACGGTCGATGAGCCGGCTTTCGATCTCGAAGCAGCGCGGGGCTGAGATATCCTCGAGCTGGATGGCCGCGAAGGTGGGCGCGATGTGGGCCACTGTCTCCACGATTTCGTCCACATCCTCCGTGTCCAGGAGAATCGGCATGGCCGACAGACCCACCAGGGTTTCGATGAGGGTGGCTTTGCCCTCCATGACCGGCATGGCGGCCAGCGGTCCGATGTCGCCCAACCCCAACACGGCGCTGCCGTCGGTGACAATGGCCACCAGATGGGGAATGGCCGTGTAGAGCCGTGCCTCTTCGGGATGTTCGTGGATGCGCCGGCTGACCTCCGCCACGCCGGGGGTGTAGACCCGCCGCAGGTCGGCGAACGTCTCCACCGGGTAGCGACTCCGCACGGCGATCTTGCCGCCGCGGTGCATGTCCAGGACGTCGTCGCGTACCTCCAGGATCTCGACGCCGGGGGTGTGAGTGACCGCCTTCAGGATCGTGTCCAGGTGCTCAAGGTCGTCAGCAAAGATGGTGATGTCGCGGGTGATGGTGCGCGCGCCGGCTCGCACAATCTGAATTTCGCCGACCCATCCACCGACAGAGCCGATAGCCGTGAGCAGTCCGCCCAGCACCCCTGGTCGCTGCTCATTGCGGCAACGCAGTGTGCGTTGAAGTTTCGTTTCCCACCACATGTGAGTGAGTACTCCTTTCTGAAGTGGCGAGCAATGAATTGCAACTGCGAACTGTGTAAGCCTACGCAGTTCGCAATACTCAGTACGCTGCCAATTCTCTCAGTACCTCTGCAATCCGCCCTGCATCTGGCCGGAACGCATCCTCCAGCGGCGGGCTGTAGGGCACGGGGGTGTCGGGGGCCGTGACGCGGATTACTGGGCCGTCCAGCCACTCGAAGGCCTCCTCGGCGATGAGGGCCGCCAGCTCCCCGCCGGCCCCGTACGACCGATACGCCTCGTGTACGATGGCAACCTTTCCCGTCTTGCGGGCTGAGTTCAGAATTGTCTCTTTGTCCAACGGCTTGAGGGTCCGCACATCGACGACCTCCACGCTGATGCCTTCGCCGGCCAGCGTCTCGGCGGCGGCCAGGGATTCCTGGACCATCGCGCCGTAGGTCACCACCGTCAGGTCTTCGCCCTCGCGCTTGACATCAGCCACGCCGAGAGGAACCACGTAGTCCTCTTCGGGGACTTCGCCCTTGACGTGGCGGTACAGGTACTTGTTCTCGAAGTAGATGACCGGGTTGTCGTCCCGGATGGCGGCCTTCAGCAGGCCCTTGGCGTCGTACGGCGTGGACGGAGCGACGACCTTGAGGCCGGGCACGTGGGCGAACCAGGCTTCGGGGTTCTGGGAGTGGAAGGGGCCGGCGCGCACCCCGCCCCCAGCCGGCGCTCGAACCACGATGGGCACCGGACCGCCCCAGCGGTAGTGGTTGGTGGCGGCAAAGTTCACCAGCTCGTCGAAGGCGCAGGAAATGAAGTCGGCGAACTGCATCTCGGCCACGGGCCGCATGCCCATCAGGGCCGCGCCGATGGCTGCCCCCACGATGGCGGTCTCGGCCATGGGGGTGTCCAGCACCCGCTTCGGCCCGAAGTGCTCGATGAAGCCCTTGGTGACCTTGAAAGCGCCCCCGTACACGCCGATGTCCTCGCCCAGCAGGAACACGTTCGGATCGCGCTCCATCTCTTCCCAGAGGGCATCGCTGATGGCTTGCAGGTACGTGATCTCAGGCATTGTGTGTTCTCCGTCTTTCAAGCTTCCGGTACGTTTCACTGGCCTTGCATGGGATCACGTGATGCGTGATGCGTAATCCGTGAATCTTCCGCTGGCGGATCACGAATCACGAGTCACGGGATCACGCCATCCGTTCCCAGTAGCATTCCGCTTCGTGGTACACGCCTTTCTCCAGGTCGGCTGGATCGGGGAGCGGGCTCTGTTCAGCGAAGGTCTGGGCGTCTTCCACGTCGGCAGCCACTCGTTCGTCGATCTGTTGTCTGA
>CAYYSH010000223.1:0-5242 GCA_964474265.1 uncultured Anaerolineales bacterium | reverse complement strand
CACATCCGGCAGAAGTACTGTGGCGACGCCGGCCATGCCACCCATCAAGCTGGTCTGCAGGCTCACGAGGGCGCGAGATCTGGCCTCTCCACCAGATGACTTGCTATTTGAGGCCAACAGAGCCCCCGCCGGCACGTAAATCGAAGCCCCGTTTTCAAGTTCGCCGTAGAAAGGCAGATCAGGGTCGATATTCTGCAGCAACCCCATCGACGGGAGATGAGCCTGCACAAGGCCAAGGTCCAGAGAGATGTCCGCACGGTCCACGGTGACCACCGTTTGGGTGATCCACAGGCTCGTGCCCACCTCATACACGGCCCCTACAAGCCATCGCTGGCCCTGGATGGCCGGCAGGCTGTACTGCCCTTCACCTGCCGGCGACATGGCGACCAGCGTCTTGGTATGGCCAACCGTCGTAGTCCGCCCACTGGCCGTCGCCGCCCACACCAGGGCCGGCAACTGCGCCCCGTTGCTCGCAGCGGCCCCCTGCACTGAGTTGATGAGCCTCAACTGGCCGTGGAGGGTGGCATTTCCTGTCCGGAATTGCAAAACCAGCGGCGGTGCAGGCTCACCAGCCACAAGGCTGATCATCTGCGGTTGCGGGCTGATCCATGGCTGATCACCGCCGGCCTGCAGCAACTCGGGTGGCCCAAAGACGCCCACCACATAGACACCTGGCTCCAGTCCGAGAGTGAACGAACCATCCTCATCTGTCACCACCGCCACATCGCCCACGAGGCTGGCCGGGATGCTGCCTCCTCCCGGCAGAGAGCCGGTGGCACCGGGCAACTGGCTGATGCCGGCAGCCACCACGAGAACACCCGGGACTCCGCTGCCATCTGGCGCGACGACTCGCCCGTTAACCATGCTCTCAGCACCGACAACGGGCAGGCTGACATCTATCTCCGGTACACCAGGTGGGACAGTCATGGTGATAACCCCTGGCGCCACGTGGTAAGAGGAGTTGGGGTCCACCTGGTAAGCCAGCAGCCAGTCGCCGCTGCCGGCGCGCAGATCGCCTACGCCAGTCTCCGGGTTGATCGGAGCAGCCGACCATGTGCCCTGACTACTCCCACCGGAATCCGATAACTCGGGGCTCCACCCGAAGATCAGCCCCTGAACACCTGTGACTGCCTGTTGCGATCCCACATCCCACAAACGCCCGTGGATCGTTGTCTCGGCGGCGCGCAGAGGCACGACCACATCCGTCTCCGGGCCCTCAACGGTGACCTGCGGAAGGGTGCGGACCAGATACTTGCCGGCCTCACAGGTGGCGATTTGAGTTGGGCTGGAAGACGGCAGATAGGCCGGCAGTGAGATGCTCCCAACCGGCAGATTCGGATTGGGGATTACAGCGACTCGATAAGTCCCCTGGGTAACCGGCAGATCAAAGCTCGCTCCGGTGAAAGTGCGGTAGGTGTACACCGCGGGCTCGCCCTGCTTGAAGGCAGCCACAATGCCGCAGGCATCGGTAGCCGGCTCGCCGCTGCCCTCGCGCACCAGCGCCCCGTGGATCCGCGCTGTAGCCGGCGCCACGCGCAACACCATGTCATTCACAGTCTGGCCATCGGCGACGGTGACGATCGTCTGCCACTGAAGGCGGTAGGGCATGTAAGGGTCGTCCGCCCCAAGGGTCACGGCCACCCACCACGTGCCGGCATCCACCATCATCGCAAACTCGCCCTGCGCCCCCGTCTCTGTGTAACGAATGGTGGGCACCTGCAGGCGCCCTCCCGAGACGAGGCTATCGATTTTGATGGCTACCACGCGAACGCCGGCCACCGGCTGATCCTCAGGGGTCATCACGTGCCCTTGCAGCGAGGCTGTGTTGGTTGTATCGATATGGAATGTGAAATCAATCCCCGCCTTGGTCTCTGCCTCCCTCCCGAACACAAGCAGACGTGGCTGATTCGGTGCCACCGCGCCGGCAGGAATGGTACTCTCAGTAGCTTCGGCCGCCACCGACCACGTGGCGATACCCACGGGCAGGGTCAGGGTGTAGGCACCCATGGCATCCGTGAGGGCTGTGATCTGCTCGCCCACACCAACCCGGGTCGCGATGATGCGCGCGTTCTGCACCGACCGGGGCGTCGTTTCGTCGGTTCGGGCATGGCCCAGCACCCGGTTTTGATCCTGCTGGGTTCCAATGGCCGGCACCGCGGCGAGCGTAGCCGGCGCCTGAGCTTCGGTTGCCACCCAGGTCAGGGCCAGAGACAACACCAACGTCAATAAAGCAACAAAAAGGCTGCCTGCGAAATACACTTTGCGAGACACGACGGTTTACCTCCTGGTAATTGCTGATGGAAACAACCTCGCCTTTCTGAGTAGAATAACACAAGATTTGAGATTTGTCATCAGTCTGCAAACGTATTTTTGCCCCGGCTTCATCCATTCTACCAAACGGTCGGTTGACACTTCGGGGTTCGTTTGCTAAAATCATTTAGAACGACCCGAAACGCCTTTTTTCATCTCAACGGAGAGGACACATGGTCAGCTTTGAATTGTCTGAAGAGCAAAAGGCTATCCGCGCCCTTGCGCGAGAGTTCAGTCAGAAGGAAATCGCTCCCGTGGCGGCTGAGCTGGACCGCACAGAGGAGCATCCGGCCGAGGTGATGAAGAAGGCCTGGGAAACCGGGCTCTTGAACCTCACCATCCCGGAGGAATACGGCGGTGTTGGTCTGGGGGCCTTTGAGGAAGTGCTGGTCGCCGAAGAGTTCGCTGCCGGCTGTGCCGGCATCAGCACCAGCGTGATGGCCAACTCCCTGGCTCTCACACCGATTCTCCTGGCCGGCACGCCCGAGCAGCTCCGCACCTTCGTCCAGCCCTTCACGGAAGAGCCACGCCTGGCTGCCTTCTGCCTGACGGAGCCCAATGCCGGCTCGGATGTGGCCGGCATGCAATCCACCGCCGAGCGAGTTGGCGATGAATACGTGATTAACGCTCGCAAACACTGGATCACCAACGGCTCCGTGGCCGACCTGTACACCCTGTTTGTCAAGACCGACCCGTCGGAGCGGCACAAGGGCATCAGCGCTTTCATCGTGCCGGCGGACACCCCTGGTATCTCCCACGGCAAGAAAGAGGAGAAAATGGGGCAGCGAGCCTCGGATACCCGCGAGGTGATTTTCGAGGATGTGCGCGTGCCTGTTGCTAACCGGTTGGGCGAGGAAGGACAGGGCTGGATGATCGCCATGAAAACCCTCGACAAGGCCCGCCCTGGGGTAGCCGCGTTAGGCGTCGGCCTGGCGCGGGCAGCCCTGACAGCCGCCCTCGAATATTCCCAGGAACGGCAGCAGTTTGGCCAGCCTATTGCTAACTTCCAGATGATTCAGAAGATGCTGGCAGACATGGCCATCGGCATCGAGACCGCCCGCCTGATGGTCTGGAAGGCGGCCTGGCTCATCGATCACGGCTATGACAACAACTACGAGTCATCCATTGCCAAGGCGTATGCTACCGATGTGGCCATGCAGGTTACGACCGACGCTGTACAAATCTTCGGCGGCTACGGCTACTCACGCGAGTACCCTGTCGAAAAGTACATGCGAGATGCCAAGTTACTCCAAATTTATGAAGGAACAAACCAGATTCAGCGAGTGGTGATCGCGCGCAACTTGCTGAAGCGAGGACAGCAGTTGTTGCTGCAGTAAGGGTAACCAGATTTCAACCTTTAGGAGGAAGTATGAACATCGTTGTATGCGTGAAGCAGGTCCCGGATACAGCAGCTAAGATTCAGGACCGGGTAACCGATGGGAGGATCGACCTGGAAGGTGTGGAGTGGGTCGTCAACCCATACGACGAGTACGCTGTCGAGGAAGCGCTCCGCCTGAAGGAAGCCCACGGGGGACAGGTGACGCTCATCACGCTGGGCCCCGATCGAGCGCTACAAGCTCTCAAAGACATGCTCGCTCTGGGCGCCGACGAAGGTATCCACATCAAGGACCCGGCGCTGGATGGAGCCGGCCGGCGTGGTGTGGCAAAGGCGTTGGCCGCCGCCATTCGCAAACTGGGCGATGTCGACATGGTGTGGACGGGTTGGAAAGGTGTGGACGAGGATCACGGCCTGGTGCCGGCCTATCTGGCCGAGGAGCTCGGTTGGCCGCATCTCTCCTTCGTCACCAAGGTGAATGTCGATCCAGATGCCGGCCGCGTCACGGTCGAACGGGAGATCGAGGGTGGTAAAGAGGTGCTCGAGGCTCCCTTGCCGGCTGTCTTGTCGGCTCAGAAAGGCCTGAACGAGGTGCGCTATGCCTCGCTCAAGGGCATCATGGCCGTCAAGAAAAAGACCATCCCCGAGTGGACGGCCGCAGATTTGGGTCTGGACGCGTCGGACCTGCAAGGGCAGGAAGTCGAGTTTGTCCACATCGATCCGCCACCGGAGCGAAAGCCCGGACGGATTCTGGATGGCACACCGGAGGAGGCCGCCCGGGAACTGGTGCGGCTGCTTCGCGAAGAGGCGAAAGTGATCTAAGCGGGAAAGGTAGAGGAGCAAGATGGCAAACGACATTCTTGTAATCGCTGAACAACGAGACGGGCAACTGAAGAAGGTCACCTTCGAGATTCTGGGCAAAGCGACGGAGCTGGCAGCAGAGCTGGGTGGCCAGGCCACAGCCGTGGTGTTGGGGAGTGGCGTATCGGATGCCGCCGGCACGCTCGCTCACTACGGTGCCACGAAAGTCTACGTGGGCGATGACGCAGCGTTGGGGGCCTACTCACCCGATGGCTGGGCCGGCCTCATCGCAGACCTGGCACAACGGACAAAGCCGGCAGTCATTCTTGGGCCGGCCACGGCCTTCGGCAAGGACCTGGTGCCACGCGTGGCGGCCAAGCTGGGTGCCGGCGTCGCCTCCGACGTCACCGGGCTGGAGGTGAGCGATGGCCGGCTGCTCATCAAGCGCCCAATCTACGCTGGTAAAGCCATCGCCACCGTGCGCGTGAATACGGACCCGCAGATTGCCACCGTGCGTCCCAACACCTTCCCGGTGCCTGAGCCCAACGAGAGCGCTTCCGCCGATGTCGAAGCTCTCGGCGTGGCCGGCTACGCCCCCATGGCAGTTGCCACCAACGTCATCAAAGCCGGCGGCGAAAAGCTGGATGTAGCCGAAGCGGACATCATCATTTCGGGCGGACGTGGCATGGGCGGTCCGGAGAACTACAAAATTCTGGAGGAACTGGCCGCGATTCTGCCTAACGCAGCGGTGGGCGCTTCCCGCGCGGCGGTGGATGCCGGCTGGCGTCCCCACGC
>CAYYSH010000222.1:0-5248 GCA_964474265.1 uncultured Anaerolineales bacterium | reverse complement strand
TCCTGATGGGCCGAGCAGGCACACGATTTCGCCGGCTTCGACCTCGAACGACACGCCGTGGAGAACCTGCGTGCCCTCGAAGGAAATGTGGATATCGCGAACTTCCAAAAGCGGCATCGTTCCTCAAATTCGATCCTGGGACACCTTTACCCAGGAATTGTAGCATGTTATGGGCCTCAAGGCGAAACGCAGGAACATACCACATCCGGCCGGGGAATCTGGGGCAGGAGAGCGGGAAAGTCAAAAGAGCCAGGGCAACCTGGGGTGAGTTGTCCCGGCTCTTCTGGAGGAGAAAACGCTACCCTATTGTAACACAATGGCCGTGAAAGGACTTGACCACAGGCCACTGTTTGACCTACGCCGACCCTACATCGCTTCAACACGCCGGCAAGCACCTCTCCCCTCTATATTGACAGGAGTTACGCAGTGAGATTGTTCGTCCTGCCAACCCATGTCATTCTGAGGCGCGTAGCGCCGAAGAATCTCTGATTTGCACTGGTGAGGCGAGATTCTTCGCGCCTGACGGCGGCAATTTCTGGGCAATTAGCAGCAAAACTGAGTTGACAAATCTAGCAAAATCGACTATACTGGTGTCGCAATTGAATACCTGCAAATAACAACCTTCGGGGCAGGGTGAGATGTGTTTCCACATCAATTCCCGACCGGCGGTATGATTTCAGTAAACAGTTATCAGTGATCAGTTGAGTGCCACTGACTGATTACTGGATACTGGTTACCGATAACTGAGATCGAGCCCGCGAGCCTCATGGCTGATCCGGTGAGAAGCCGGAGCCGACGGTATAGTCCGGATGGGAGAAGGTTCAATGTGACGCTGTGCCATAAAAGCGTGCCGGCGCTCCGGGCTTCTCCATACGAGAAGCTTTTCTTTTGCGCCGCCACGTCTTGACGCGTTGCGCCTGTGTGCGCCTGCTCCCCGAGGGTCTGGTTCGGTCCTCGGGGTTTTTGTCTGGCGCGCCTGCAGTCAGTGCAGACATGCGCAGTGTCACCATGCATCGTGCCGCATGCGTGCTGACGTCTGGAGAGTTTCAGCATTCGCACTTGCCGGCACGCTGCACCACCGACAAGACGCTTCCCGAAGGTCCATGTGATCTCGGGAAGTTTCGCTTTTAGGGCTGCAACATCATTGGTTTCAAGAAGATATGTTCGATGACGGAGATGGACTCATGGGATTGATAAGAACTGTTTCCCGGGGTGCTGCGGGAGGGAAGCAACAGACATGGCGCCGGCCAACGCCGCTGTCGCCGATCCGGATACAACCGTTCGTGGTGCCACTATCTATCGCGATACTCCTGGCTGCATGGTCCATGCTGGCCCGCCTCTACCCGACGTGGATTCTCCCCGGGCCGGCCAGGGTCTGGCAGCGGTTCGTCCAGGTGGCCAGCGACGGCACACTGCTGCGGCACACGCAGGTGACGCTGACGGAGGCTCTGCTGGGATTCGCGCTGGGGTTCTGCGTGGCCGGCCTTCTGGGCTACCTGCTGGCCAAATCCCCGACCCTCGAGCAATTGGTGGCTCCTTACATCGTGGCCTCTCAGTCGACGCCGGTGGTGGCGGTCGCGCCGCTCATCATCCTGTGGTTTGGGGCCGGCCTGCTGTCGAAAATCCTGGTGTGCGCCCTGGTCGTTTTCTTCCCGATGCTGGTCAACACGGTCGTAGGGCTGCGTTCCATCGATGCCGAGTACCGGGCGCTTTTCGAGACGCTGAACGCCTCCCCCTGGCAGACATTCACCAAGCTCGAGCTGCCGGCAGCATTGCCCATCCTCTTCGGCGGCATTCGCGTTGGCATCACGCTCTCTGTCGTCGGGGCTGTGGTGGGCGAATTCATCGGCTCGGACCAGGGGCTGGGTGCCCTCATCAACATCGCTCGGGGCCTGTTCGACACGCCGCTGATGTTTGTGGCCTTGTTTTCGCTGATCGGTATCGCCCTGGCGCTGTACCTGTCCATTGCGGCCCTCGAGCGCTTCGTGATTCGCTGGCGGTGAATCCGCCCGACAACCAATAGCGAGAAGGAGAAAAAGCAACAAAATCACATGATACGAAAAGTACTGATCATCACCCTTTTGCTGGCAACGGTTTTAACTGCGTGTAGCACCACTGCCATCGCTCCGCCGGCCACACCCGAAAGCCGGCCCCCCGAACAGTCGACCAGGGCCCCGGTCACCGCTCAACGGCCCTCCACCCCCACCGAGGGCAGCCCCTCTGCTCAGGAGACCCGCTCTCTCACCTCCGTGATACTCTCCATGGGTTTTGTGCCCAACGTCCAGTTTGCGCCGTTCTACGTCGCCGTGGACAAAGGTTACTTCGCCGGCCAGGGACTCGCCATCGAGTTCGACTACGGCATGGAGAACGATCTGCTGCAACTGGCCGGCACGGGCAAGCGCCAGTTCGTGGTGGGCAGCGGCGACCAGGTCATCCTGGCACGCTCCCAGGGCCTGCCGGTGGTCTACGTGATGAACTGGTACCGCCGGTTTCCCATCGTGGTCTTTGCGCTTGAAGACCTCAGCCGGCCCGAGGACCTGGTGGGCAAGACGGTGGGCCTGCCTGGCCTGTTCGGAGCCAGCTACATCGGCTGGCAGGCTCTGCTGAGCGCGACCGGCATCGACCCGGCGCAGGTCAACGTCGAGACCATCGGTTTCACCCAGGCCGAGGCAGTGGCCGCCGGCAAGGTCGATGCCGCCGTCGGCTACGCCATGAACGAGCCGATTCGGCTCCAGCAGGAGGGCTACACGCCCAGCGTCATCGAGGTCGCAGACTACATCGACCTGGTGGCCAACGGCATCATCACAAACGAGAAAACCATCAACGAAAACCCCGATCTGGTGCAGCGGGTCGTGACCGCTTCGCTCATGGGACTGCGCGACACCATCGCAAACCCCGAGGAGGCGTTCGAGATCACGCTGAAGTACGTCCCGGAGGCCGGCGAGCAGCGGGAGGCCCAACTGGCCGTGCTGAAGAAGTCCATCGAGTACTGGAAGGCCGACCGGCTGGGGTACTCCGAGCCGGCGGCCTGGGAGGCATCGCAGCAGTTCCTGAAGGACGTCGGTTTGATCGAGCAGACGTCAGACGTCAGCCAGATGTTTACCAATCGCTTCGTGGAAGCGGCCAGAGTTCCGTGAGTCAATCCGATGGTAACCTCTAACCTGCTGCAGGGTGAGACAGTCCGGCTCACGGCCCTGAGACAGGAAGATCTCCCGACTCTCGTGCGGTGGTACCAGGACGCCGGCTTCCTCCGCCTGTTCGACTCCCGGCCGGCCTATCCGCGCAGTGAAGCCCAACTGGCCGAGTGGCTGGACGAACTGCGGAAAGCAGACAACATCTTCGCCTTCGGCATCCGCCGGCTGGACAGCGACGACCTGATCGGCTATCTGGAGCTTGACGGCATCCAGTGGCCCCATCGCGTGTGCGGGATGGGCATGGGCATTGGCGATCGGGCGGAGTGGGGAAAGGGGTACGGCCACGAGGCGGCCCGCCTTGCCCTGGCGTTCGCCTTCCGGGAGCTGAACCTCCGGCGCGTGGAAGCGACGGTGTTCAGCTACAACGAGCGCTCCATCGCGCTGCTTGAGAAACTGGGCTTCGAGCGTGAGGGTGTGTACCGCGAGCGCCTGGAGCGCGACGGCACGTACCACGACATGTATCTGTACGGCCTTCTTCGGCGCGAGTGGGAGGCAACGAACTGACAGGGAGAGAAGGTTCGGGTTGAGAACGGATGCTTTCAGGTGACCTGAACCGCATTGTCTCGCTGGAGCCCAGTGTCACCGCCACCCTGTTCGCCCTGGGGCAACAGCAGCGGCTGGTGGCAGTGAGTTGAGGAGTAAGGCACGCCCACGTGCCGTATCTTGGGGTCCGTTCGCACGTAGGCGCGCTTACTCCTCACAATGGCTAAATCGAGACCATGCCCCTTTCCATGCAACTGGGTGGGAGTGAAGCCTACTTCTCCACCACGTGAATAACCCCGTGCATACCCAGACCCTCGTGGGGAATGCAGTAGAAGTAGAGGTCGCCCGTTTCGGTGGGCGTGAACTCGTAGGTCTGGGGCTCCTTCCCTGGGAAGAGGTTCAGGCTGAACAGGTAATCGCTGTCGGACTTGTTCTTCTTCACCGTGAAGGTGTGGAAGATGTCCTTGGCCTGGACAACGAAGCGTACCGTTTCTCCCTTTTTGAGGGTGATCTCGTTGGGAGTGAACGTCAGGTTCTCAGCGGTGACGGTGATCTCGCGCGCAGCCTGACCGCCGGCCTCCGCCTGAGTGGACGCGGGCACTACGGCCAAGCCGGTGGGGCTGCTTGTTGTGCTCTCCGTGCCCAGCGGCCGAGCCTCGGCCTGAACGGTGGGGAACATGACGTGGAAGAAGGGCAACTCCTGACCGTTGGGCAACTTGAAGCCGGTGGGGATGGGGCTGGGATTGCCAAACGGGTCCACCGGTGGTATCATCAGGTGGAAGTGCACGGCGTTGGGGTTCACCTCGTTGTCGAAGGCCAGGTCGTACGGCGGCTTGCGCACGAACTCGGTGAGCATGCCGTGGACGACTCGCTTCTCGGCGATCAACTCGCCGTTCTTGTAGATGTTGCCCATGCCCCAGAAGGAGACGTAGCTGAACAGGGTAGGCATCAGCTCGGTACCCCACTTCGTCACGCCGTGCTGGATGAAGTTGGTGACGACACCGCCACCGGTTGGGTTGAACCACCCATGGGGTGCAGCCGCCTTGACCACCACTTTGTACACGTCCTTGCCATTGGGCGAGGCAAACGTCGCTGTGAAGTCGATGCTGTCCTGGGTGCGGGCCCCATCCATGGCGGTGGCATCCACCAGTGTGGCCTGGATGCTGCCCTGGACCGTTTTCACCGTGTTGCCGAAGGGGGTTGGACCTTTGGTCATCTGGCCTCCATTCGGCGCGTCGGCCCGCATCTGCGCCGGCACGCCCAGCACGACAGCCGGCAGGTCGGTGCCCTTGGGGCTGTCCTTCGTGCCAAAGACGGTCGGGTCCAGCATGCGTGGGCCGGGTAGCAGGAAGTTGGCCGCGCCCCCTTCTGGCTGGTTCAGTGTGACCTCGATGGGACCGGTGATCAACTGCGGCGGAGACTCGTTCTTGACGTGGGCACTGAGCCACGGCCACCAGGGGGATTGCTTGTACGGCGCATCCTCGGCCTGGGCCTTCTTCATCATCTCGGGCGAAGCCGGGATGCTGGTGTAGGGCAGGTCGGCCTGACCCACAGGCACGCCGTTCACCTCG
>CAYYSH010000221.1:0-5276 GCA_964474265.1 uncultured Anaerolineales bacterium | reverse complement strand
GGCCAGATACGGGTTGCAGCTCGGGTCTGGGCAGCGGTACTCGACACGCTTGGCTTTCGGCTCCGCGCTGTAGGCCGGGATGCGAATGGCGGCCGAACGGTTGCGCATGCTGTAGGTCATCATCACCGGCGCTTCGTAGCCCGGCACCAGACGTTTGTAGCTGTTGGTGGTTGGGGCCACCAGCGCCAGCAATGCCGGCGTGTGTTTGATCAGGCCGCCGATGTAGTGCAGCGCCAGCTCACTCAGGCCGGCGTAGCCATTCTCGTCGTAGAACAGGGGCCGGCCATCCTTCCACAGGCTCTGATGGCAGTGCATGCCGCTGCCGTTATCGCCGTACATAGGCTTGGGCATGAAAGTGATGGTCTTCCCGTGAGCTACAGCCACGTTCTTGAGGATGTACTTGTAGAGCTGAAGGGAGTCGGCCGCCTGCAGGATGGGCATGTACTTCAGGTCGATCTCCTGCTGGCCGGCGCTGGCCACCTCCCCGTGGTGGACTTCCACGTCGAGGCCGGCGGCCACCATGCGCAAGATCGCCTCACTCCGGAAGTCCTGCATCGCGTCTACTGGCGGCACTCGAAAGTAACCGCGCTTAGTCTCAGGTCGGTAGCCCAGATTGGGGCCGTACCGGGGGTCGTGACCACGGCCCATTTCCCATGCGGCCATGTCGCTCTCGATGTCGAAATAGCCGCCGCGAGTCTGGTAATCGAAGCGTATGCCGTCGAAAACGAAGAACTCGGCCTCGGGTCCCCAGTAGCTGATATCGGCGATACCAGACGTCCTGAGATACCGCTCAGCTTTGCGGGCTACATAGCGGGTATCCTTGGTATAAGGCTCGTGCGTGATCGGATCATAAATGTCGCACACCAGGCTGAGGGTCGGGAGCTGGGTGATAGGGTCCACGATGGCCGTCGTCGGGTCTGGCATCAGGATCATATCCGACTCGTGGATGTCCTGGAAGGCGCGGATGCTCGAACCATCGAAGCCCAGGCCCTCCTCAAAGACATCCTCGGTGAGTTGGTGAATGGGCATGCTGAAGTGGTGCCAGCGCCCCAATATGTCGGTGAACTTGTAATCCACGATCATGAGGTTCCGCTTGCGCGCGTATTCGAGGACATCCTTGGGAGTATTGCAGCGCTCGATGTCGGGCGAAATGATCCCACCATTCTTGCGGATATCCAGCCATCCCGAACGCCCGTAGGTCAATTCGGCGATTTCCTCGATGGATCGCAGTTTAGCAGTGCTTGATGTCATTTCAGCTCCTTGCGCAAATTCAAAACGTGATTCGGGATACGTGATTCGGGATCTCTCTCATCTCGCATCTCGTATCCCGTATCACGCGTCACGTCCCATCTTCGTCAGCAGTCGGTTCAACACCATCGATGGTCAACCCCGGCACGGCGTTCACCAACTGGCGCAACTGCACGCCGGTCAGTCCCTCAACGACGGTGGGGAGTTGGGCGATCACCTCGGCCACATCCTGGGTGATCTTGGATGCGCCGGTTCCATTGTGGCCGTTGCCGCCGACAACCACGATCTTCTCCGTCCTGCTGAGGGGCTCAGCCACGGCTGCGGCCAGTTGTGGCAGGATGTTGACGAACATTTCGGTGACCGCTGCCTGGTTGTATTCCTTCCACGAGCCGGCCTTCTCATGCATGGCTTCGGCTTCGGCGATGCCTCTGGCCTTTAACGCATCCGCCTCAGCAAATCCTTCTGCGCGGATGGCTTCGGCCCGGCCGGCTGCCTCGGTCTCCAGGCGGACTTTCTCGGCTTCGGCCAGGGTTTCGATGCGGTAGCGCTCGGCGTCAGCCGGCCGCTTTACCGTGGCCTCCAGCTCTTTCTCGCGGCGCAGGATCTCTTTTTCTTCCACCGCTGTGAGCTGCTCCTTCTCCACCAGTTGTACAGCGATCTCCTCGCGCTTCACCTCCTGCTGGCGCTTGAATCTCTGCAGGTCATACGCCAGATCACTCTCGGCCTTGACGGCGGCCACATCGGCCGCGAATTCGGCCTCCTTGATTTCTTTATCCCGGCGCGCACGGGCAATGGCGGTGTCGGCAGCGTAGCGAGCAGCCATGGCAGCCTCGTCGGCTTTGGCCTCACCGATGATCGCGTCTCGCTTTACCTCCGCCACACGAGGCTTGCCCAGAGCTTCAAGGTAACCCTCTTCATCAGCGATATGGCGAATTGTCAGGGAGACAACTTGGAGCCCCATCTGCACCAGATCGTGTTGGGCACTCTGGCGCACCTGACGAGCGAATTCCTCCCGTGTTAAGTACACGTCTTCAACAGACATGGTGCCCAGGATGGCACGCATGTACCCGTCGATCACCTGAAGCGCCACGCGCTTGACTTCATCGGCCGGCTTACCCAGAAATTGCTCGGCCGCCAGCCGGATGCTCTCTTCGTCACTCTTGACTTTCACTTGAGCGACGCCGTCTACCATGAGTTTCACGCCTTGCTTGGTGTATGCGTCGGCAGCATGGACGTCCAGCGTGAGTAGGGCCAGGCTCAGGCTCTGAACCCGTTCCAGGATGGGCCACACAAAGGTGCCGCCGCGCACAAAGCGGTAGCGACCCCGCCCCGAGACTACGAGGACTTCGTTGGGGCCGGCCTTCGTATATCGCCAGTACCACAGAGCGACGAGGCCGGCGATGATGGCGATTCCGCCAATGATGAGTACAGCGGTTGTAGCTGTTGTCATGATGACCTCCCTTCAAGTATTGCGTACTGCGTGCTGCGTATTCGGGTCACGCGATGGCTGGAGCCTGCAGCAGGCGATCCAGAATGGACATGGGCGCATCCCGCTGTGCTGACACAACCTGTACCGCGTCAGGGCTGCTGATCATCCGATAGCTATACAGTTCCTCGCCCAGCCGCTTCTGCAAGGCCCGCATGTCTGTTCCGAGGTATAGGGACATGCGGCCGAGACGATTCACCTGGGCCGCGATCAGGCTCTGGCCGTCGGTGAATACGGGCGATTCATGCCGGCGCAGCCGGCCATCTGTTTCAACGTAGAAGCTCAAGGCCAGCCCGTAAGGTGTGAGAGCGGCCTTCAGACGAGCCCAGGTATCACGGTCCAGCTTGCGCACTGTCAACTCATACGGGTCAGCGATCCGTCCGCGTCTGGTCAGGTACCAGCCGACCTCGTGGTAGAGGTCGAAGAGCGCCGTGACCTGGCTCATTGGGACGGAGATGGACTGGCTATTCACCGGCGCTACCAGCTTCTTTCCCTTGCCGTTCTTCGTTGGGAAGACGGGGATGTCAGGGACGGTGGAAGCGCGCAAGGTGCACTCGGGCGGATACAGTTGCAGGTCGGAGTGGGAGAGGTACAGAATGTTGAGTTCTCTGCGGTTCTCGATGCGCCCGATGCGCTTGAAGTGGTCAGCCAGCCACAGTCGCAGCTCGGCGATGTCGGGGGCGCTGAAGACCGGGCCGCCGGGATAGCGCGTGACCAATTCGCCGGGAAGCTGGTAGATCGGCCAGGCGTCGTCCCCCACATGGAACACGTACTCGGGCAGCCGCTCGAAGCGAATGAGTGACGCCAGGTAGCCGTCGAGGACGGTCACCAGACTCTCCAGGTTGCCCCGCTCCAACGGCAGGCCGGCCACGCGGGTGCTGTACACCACCCGAATGGGGCCGACGGGGGTTTTCAGTTGCCTGAAGTAAATTGGCAGGTCTGTGATCTTTTCTGTGACGCCGTAGCCGCTCAGATCAATCACGGCGAACAACCGGGGCTCGTTGACTGCACCGTCAACGTATTGCGGGTTCTTGCGGTAAGTGATCGACAGTGTGGACATGAAGTCCTCCTTTCTTCACCTCAGCTTGCGACGCTTTCTGCAACGCCCAGGTCTCCCAATCCGACAGTGCTCGCATCAGCCGCTCTGCTATCACCGATGTGGATGCCGTGCAGCTCAACGCCGGCAAACTCGGGGTATGACTCGATGCCATGGTAGGCGAGGTCAAGGCCGGCCGATTCAATCTCCGGCGGAACGCGCAGGCCGGCGATGCGTTTGATGCCGGCGAACATCAACAGTGAGACCGGGAGCACGAATGTGATGACTGCCACATCGCCCAGGGCCTGCACGCCAAGCTGATGCCAGCCGCCGCCGTAGAACAGCCCGGTGTCAGTGGCCCATAGTCCGACAGCCAGCGTGCCGAAGACGCCGCTGATGCCGTGTACCGGGAAAGCGCCAACCGGGTCGTCAACACGCAGCCGCTCCATCAACCCTACGCCGAAATAGGTCAGCGTGCCGGCGATCACCCCGATGAGCAAAGCAGCGTTGGGTGTCACGAAAGCGCAGGGCGCTGTAATGGCTACCAGGCCCCCCAGCGCGCCGTTAAAGGCCATACTCGCGTCCCACTTTCCGGTGGCACGCCAGGCCAGGAAGATAGCAGCAATGGCACCTGTCGTGGCTGCAAAGTCGGTGTTGAGTACGATGAGCGCGATCAAATTGGCATTTGTTGCACCCAGGGTGCTGCCCGGGTTGAAGCCAAACCAGCCCAGCCACAGAATGAACGTTCCCAGCGCGGCCAGTGGGATGTTGTGTCCGCGAATGGTCTTGACGTCTTGTCCAAACTCTTTGTCTTTGCGTGGCCCCAGAACCAGTGTGCCGGCCAGACCGACCAGCGCGCCGACAAGGTGAACCACAGTTGAGCCGGCGAAGTCGAGCATGCCCAGCGATGCCAGCCAGCCGTCACTGCCCCAAATCCAGTGGCCGACAACGGGGTAGATCAACAACCCGGTAAAAAAGCTGTAGATCAGATCGGCCCTGAAGCTGGTGCGCTCTGCCATCAACCCGGAGGCGATGGTCGAGGCGGCGGCTGAGAAGGCGAACTGGAAAAAGAAGAACGCGAGCGGCGGAAGGCCATTGAGTTCCGGTGGCAGGTTTCTCAGGAAGAACCACTCCATGCCAAACAATGCTGTCCCGGTACCGAACATGATGCCAAAGCCGGCTGCCCAGAAGCCGATGGTCGTCATGGTCGTATCGAGGAAGTTTTCGGCCATGATGTTGACCACGTTCTTGGAGCGCACGAAGCCTGCTTCCAGGAAGCCAAAGCCGGCCTGCATGAAGAAGACCAGGAAGCCGGCAATAAGCACCCACACTGTGTTGATGGATTTGGCCAACTCAGCGGTTGTTGGCCCTTCCTCCTGCGCGGAGACAGGGCCGGCGACGAGTGCCAGCATGATCAACCCTAACAGCAACGCTACAGTCCACTTCCTGTGTTTTGTCAAGGCTACACCTCCTTCACGAGATTGCCGATGGTGCGCGATTGGTTTC
>CAYYSH010000220.1:5001-5343 GCA_964474265.1 uncultured Anaerolineales bacterium | reverse complement strand
CTGCAGGCCGGCCTGCGCCGCCCTTACTATCTTGGTCTGCTGGCCGAAGCCTATGGCAAGGTAGGGCGGACCAGGGACGGGCTGAGCCTGACGGAGGAGGCGTTGGCCCAGGCTCGCCGGCAGGAGCAGCTCGCCTATGAGCCCGACGTTCATCGGGTGCGGGCAGAGCTGCTGCGCCAGGACGGAGCCCCTTTCCAGGAAGTGGAGACCTGCCTTCATCACGCGATCGAAAGCGCGCAACAGCGAGAGGCGAAGCTTCCGGAACTGCGTGCGACCACAAGCCTGGCGCGCCTCTACCAGGAACAGGGCGAGCGCGACGCAGCTCAGCAAATCCTGACGCCA
>CAYYSH010000220.1:0-4991 GCA_964474265.1 uncultured Anaerolineales bacterium | reverse complement strand
GCTGGATTCCCTGACGTGATGATGCGGTCAGCCAGGGGCTCAGGCCCCCCTATGTGGCTGAATCGCCGCCCTGTCAGGCGACTTTCTGCTGAAGATGACCGCATTGAGAGAGACGACTGAATGACTGTGGATATGTTGCGCCAACAGATAAGCGAATTCTTGGGATTCAGCATTCCTGAGGGCTCTGTACCCTATGTCACTCACAATGTCGTCGAAGAAGACGGCTATAGCAGAATCCGCATCAGCTACCCCAGTCAGGAAGGAGAACAGGTCCCCGCTTTTCTCTTGCTACCTGAAGGGAATGGACCATTTGCCGCTGTACTCATCCATCATCAGCACCACGGCGAGAGACACCTCGGAAAGAGTGAAGTCTGTGGCCTGGTGGGCGATCCTTTACAGGCGTTTGGGCCGGCATTAGCCAGGCAAGAGGTAGTCGTCCTGGCACCTGACTCGATTTGCTTTGAAGACCGGCGCAGAGATCGTAAGGGAACGGAGGCAGACGAAGCGGCCGATGTTCAGCAGCATTACGATGAGATGTGCTATCGCTTGTTGCGTGGCGACACGCTCATGCGGAAAGTTTTGAGCGACTCCGCACTGGGCATTTCTCTTCTGCGCGCCCATCCGCTGGTTGATCCCAAACGCGTCGGCATCATGGGACATTCCTATGGCGGCAACACTGTGCTGTTCCATGGCGCGTTGGACGAGCGCATTCACTTTGCGTGTTCGAGCGGTGCGGCATGCACGTATCAGCACAAGATGGCACATCAGACCGGCATTGAGATGGCAGAAGTCATTCCAGGGTTCGCGACACGTTACGATATTCCGGATCTCGTGATCTGCTTCGCACGGCGCCGTCTTCTGTTGGTGTCTGCTACAGAGGACAAGTCCTCACAAGACGCTGAAAGGATTGTCACAATAGCACAAAAGAGAGGGGCTGCGATGGGCATAGCGGACCGTCTCGAACATAAGCGTTATGAGGGCGGGCACGCCTTGACTCAAGAACGCTTTGATGACATCGTGCAGTGGCTTGCGAGATGTGCAAACCAGTCACCACTTTGCTAATGGGACTGCTGCCGCCGACCCCCGCCGGCAGCCTAGCCGGCGGCTCATCCGCCGCGCCGTTAGACGCTGGGCAAGAAAGCACTTGACAAACGCCGAAAGCATCTTCATAATGGTTGCGAAAAGGAGCGTGCATCGTGAATCCAATGCGAAACGTTAACAAACCCAAAGTCATCCTACGCCATTGTGAAACGTACGATCCCGCCCGCATCACGCAAATCACTGGCGAGGGGATGGACGAACTTGGCGTGCGGCCTTGTGGCCGCACGATGGTGAAACCCAATGTGGTGATCGCTCACAAGGAATTCTTCCCCCACGCCTTCACCCGGCCGGAGTTCATCGATGGCTTGTTGACGGCGCTGCAGGAACGTGGGGAGGAGATCACGGAATTGTACGTCGGTGAGCGAAGCGGGATCACGCTGCCTACCCGATACACCTTCGCTATGGCAGGCTATCCGGCCGTGCTGCGCAAGCACAAGGTACGGGCCGAGTACTTCGACGAAGGGGCCCAAGTACCGGTGAAACTGAAGCATCCCGATGCCCTACGAGACCTGATCTTCATTCCCGAAGGGGTCGCCCGTTGCGAGTTCCTGGTCAATGCCCCCAAATTCAAAGCGCATCCATGGACCAAGGTTACCCTCGCGCTCAAGAACTTCATCGGCATCCAGGATGACGCCCATCGGCTCATCGACCACGATCACATGCTGCACGCCAAGATCGCTGACTTGCAAGAGGTGCTATCGCCGGGGTTCATTGCGATAGACGGGATCATTGCGGGGGAGCGAACCATGCTTACGCCCACGCCGTATCCACTGCACCTCATCATAATGGGGATTAACCCGGTAGCGGTGGATTCGGTCTGCACACACATCCTCGGCCTGGACCCACGAGAGGTGGATCACATCCGCATCACAGCCGAGCGCGGATACGGCCCAATCAACCTGGACGAGATCGAGATCACCGGCGATGTGAGCCTGGAGGAAGCACAGGAGCGAGCAGCCAATCTGCAACTGACACTGGAACGGGTGGATCAGGTCTTGCGGGACAGGAGGAGCCGCATCACGGCCTACATCGGTCCGCCGCCGGACACGTACGATTACTGTTGGGGCGGGTGTCCGGGTTCACTTTTCGAGGCCATGCAGATCATTGACGGCTTCCAGCCGGGCGTGTACCGGCGAGTGCGCCCTTTCCACATCGTGATCGGTGACTATCAGGGTGAGATTGACACCGGTTCGGACGAGCTGGTTCTGTTCATGGGGAACTGTACTCGCTGGCAGGGGCAGCTAGATGGAGAGTCGGTGAGTGTGCCGTTCCTATACACCCAGCGGCAACACCTGAACCCGCACGAGGCAACCGCCGGCGATGTGGTCCGCAAGATGATTGGCGTGATGATCAACCTGTTCCACCATCGTGGCAGACCATTTGTGCGTGTCAAGGGATGCCCGGTGTCGGTGGCGGAGAACGTGCTCTATGTTTCCCAGTTGGGCAGGGTGACGAACCCCTACCTGCATCCCAAAATCGTGTTCGCCTTTAGCTACCACTGGGCGGTGTCGAAGATGGTTCGCTTCTGGCGTGCACTGAAACGGCTCAGCTCGGGCCGTCGGATGCCATGGAGCGTTGTGCAATGACAAGCCGGAAGACAAGAGCACTGGTCGCTCAGGAGACCATCGAGATCATCGAGCAGGGGTGGTACCTGTCGCCCGAGGGGCAAAAGGTCACCATCGCAGAGTTATTGCGCTACGCGCGCGAGAACTCGGTGCTCTATCGGCCGGCTGACTTTGATCAGGTCTTTTCGATGCGCGATCGCATTCTGCAGAACGCGTCACGGCGCCCGTCAACCGAATTCGCGGTTGTCAATTCGACCACCCTGTCTGCCGCAAGCGAGCTTGTCCACCGCCGGCACGCCTCCGATGTGCTCTGCCTGAATTTCGCGTCGGCCCGGAACCCCGGTGGTGGCTTTCTGAGGGGAAGTCAAGCGCAAGAAGAAAGCCTGGCGCGAGCTTCAGGGTTGTACCCCTGCATTGTGCAAATGAAAGCGATGTACCATACCAATCGGCGCTTCAGGTCGTGTCTCTACACTGACCACATGATCTACTCGCCCAAAGTCCCGGTTTTCCGCGACGACACCGACGTCCTGCTTCGCGAGCCATACTGCGTCTCAATCATTACAGCTCCAGCCGTCAATGCGGGAGCGGTCCGGCGCAACGAAAAGCACAATATCCCGAAGATTGAAACCACCATGTTAAGCCGGATCGAGAAGGTCCTGTCCTTAGCGGTCATCCACCATCACCGCACGCTGGTTCTGGGGGCGTGGGGGTGTGGTGTTTTCAAGAACAACCCTATCGATGTGGCTCGCTGGTTCCATGCACACCTGGTCGAGAACCAGACATTCAGAGGTTCATTCAGGACCGTCGTATTTGCAGTGCTCGACAAGTCCAAGGATCAACGCTTCATGCGGCCATTCCTGGACACATTCGCCAACCTTGCCGGTGGCAGCTAACCCGTCATTCCAATCCTTCTGGGTGCCACAAAACGGGATGTCTGACTGCGTCGTCTCTGTATCCTCTCCCCTGGGCGGCACCGGCGAGATGCGCACAATGTCACAACAGACACAGGTACCAGTCTACGAGAAGGAGATCCAGCTATGTCAACAGTCAAGATGAAGTGGATTGATGGTGAGTTGTTCGTAGGGGTAGACAGCTACGGCCACCCGATTGTGACCGGGTCGTGGCCGGCCCAGGACCCGGAGTGGGCGGCCCTCAAACCGTCGGACCTGTTGCTGCTGGGTGTGATCGGCTGTGCGGGCTACGATGTGGTCTCGATTTTGAAGAAGCAGCGGGAAGATCTCACGGGGCTGGAGATGTCGTGCACCGGTGAGCAAATGCCCGATCCGCCGTATGCCTTCACCCGGATTCACATCGACTACAGGCTGACTGGCCGAAACCTGAACGAAGGAAAGGTCCGGCGAGCGATTCAGTTGTCTGAGGAGAGGTACTGTTCTGTGGCGGCGACCGTGCGCGGTGTGGCCGAAATCACCAGCAGTTTTACGATTGAGGAGCAGGCATGAGAATTGCGGTGATGGGGACAGGGGGTGTCGGCGGCTACTTCGGCGGCATGCTGGCCCGTGCCGGCCATGACGTCACCTTCATCGCCCGTGGTGCGCACCTGGCCGCCATTCGCGAACACGGATTGCGGCTCCAGACGGTGCACGGCGATTTCACCATCCGCGCGCCGGCCACCGACGACCCTGGCGAAGTCGGCCCGGTCGAGCTGGTGCTCTTCTGCGTGAAGACATACCACACGGAGGAGGCCGGCCATGCCATGGCCCCGCTGGTAGGCGATAAAACCCTGATCCTGTCCCTCCAAAACGGCGTGGACAACGAGGAAAAGCTGGCAGCCATGTACGGCCAGGAACACGTCCTTGGGGGTGTCTGCTACATCGCCTCCACCATCACCTCGCCAGGTGTCGTCACGCAGGTGTCTGGGCCGCGAAGCATCGTCTTTGGGGAACTGGACGGCTCGATCACGGCCCGGGCGCAGCGCGTGCATCAGGTGCTGGTCGAGGCCGGCATTGACACCACGCTGTCAGATAACATCCACAAGGCGTTGTGGACCAAGTTCCTGTTCATCTGTGCCCTCAGCGGCGTCGGCTCTGTGGCGCGGGCGACTGTCGGCGAGATGGTGGCGATCCCCGAGACCCGGGAGCTTCTGCGCGAGACCATGGCCGAGGTGGAGGCCGTGGCGCGAGCGCGAGGGGTGGAGCTGGAGGCCGGCATCGTGGACCAGATGATGCGGACGGCTGAGGGGTTTGCTCCCGAAAGCAAGCCCTCGATGCTGGTAGATGTGGAGCGAGGCAATCGCCTTGAAATTGACGCTCTAAATGGCACAGTGGCGCGCCTGGGGGCCATGCTGGGCGTGCCGACGCCGGCGAA
>CAYYSH010000219.1:1874-5415 GCA_964474265.1 uncultured Anaerolineales bacterium | reverse complement strand
GAACAGGCCCGGCGGCTGGCCGAGGAGGCTCTGCGGCAGCAAGTGCCAGCCGGCCAGTCTTTGGTCGTGGATAGCGTGCGGGCCGAGACTGGTTCAGTATTGGGGGTGGAGGCCGGCCTGGTGCGTCTGCAGGCCAGAGCCATAGGGCTTACTCAGGCACAGATTGAGGAACGCGACATAAGATATGCTGTCCGCGGACGCCGGGTGGATGAAGCAGCGATTTTGCTGCGTGAGCGGTTCCCGCTGGCATCTGTGCCCATCATTCATGTTTCACGCGGGTGGCTGGGCCGCGTGCCGTGGCTGCCTATGCGAATTGATGTGGTGATTCAGGACGACTCGACGCTTGTAGGTGAGAGAAGGACCAATGAAGCGAATTATGGCATTGGACGTGGGTGACCGGCGTATTGGCGTGGCGGTTAGTGACCCATTGGGGGTGATTGCTCGCAGTCTGACCGTGTTACAGCGGGAGGGCGACGAGACGACTATCGCCCAAATCCGGACACTGGTGGATGAACATGGCGTAGGCCGGCTGATTGTTGGCTTTCCGCGGTTGCTGAGTGGCGAGATCGGGGCTCAGGCTCAAGCTGTGGAGGATTTTGCACGCCAACTGGAGGCCGCGGTTGACATTCCTGTGGAATTGTGGGACGAGCGCCTATCCACTGTGACGGCCGCTCGCGTCCTGACAGAGCGTGGTCAGTCAGCACGCGAGCAGAAAGCCACCATCGACGCGGTAGCAGCGGCTGTAATTTTGCAAGACTATCTGGATGCGCGACAAGCGCGGACATCTATGCCAGACAAAGGGACTCATGAGTGATTTTAACCCATCCTCAACGCCCAGGCGCGGGCCGATCCGTCGAGTGTTGCGCGGGTTACTGGTCATCGTCGGGCTGGTCGGTGTCGTTCTTGTGCCTGTATGGGTGTGGCGGACCTTTGGGCCGGCGGAGCAACGTTCGTCGGGTCGAGGGCCGACCGAGGCCGTAAGGTTGCCAGGCATTTCGGACCTGGAAAATTCTCTGCTGGGGGCGTATCTGCGGTTTGAGGGCGAAGATGCTCAGGCCCCAATGAGTGATGATCCGACGCCGGTGACGTTCACCATCTTCCCGGGTGAGACGGCGGCGCAGATCGCCCAGCGCCTCGAAAGCGAAGGCTTAATCCGGGATGCGAGTCTCTTTAGGGCTCTGCTGCGAGTTCGAGGGGTGGACACACAGCTTGAGGCCGGCGACTACAAGCTTCGCCGCAACATGACCATGACCGAGATCATGGACACGCTTCAGCACGGCAAACCGCCCACCGTGGTATTGACCATCCCTGAGGGGTGGCGGGCGGAGCAAATCGCCGAGCTATTGGCCGAAAATGGCGTAGCGAACCCCGACGCTTTTCTCAGGTTGGTCCGAACGGGCGCCGGCTTTGACTATGACTTCCTGGCTGATCGACCCGAGGGTGTGACGTCGTTGGAGGGGTATCTCTTCCCCGACACCTACGAAATCGCAACCGACGCCACAGCGGCAGACGTGATCGATCGGATGCTGACAACGTTTGGTCAGCGCTTCACGCCTGAGATGCGAGAAAAAGCCAGAGCACAAGGGCTCTCGATTCACGAAGCGGTGACGCTGGCGTCCATTGTTGAACGCGAAGCCCAGGTGCCAGAGGAGCGGGCCCTCATTGCCGGCGTGTTCCACAACCGGCTCCAGGCCGGCATGCACCTGAACGCCGATCCAACAGTCCAATACGCTCTCGGGTACCAGGAAGACGCCGGCCAGTGGTGGAAACGACCGCTGTACCTTGAAGACCTGGAAGTCGATTCGCCCTACAACACTTACACACACGTTGGGCTGCCACCGGGGCCTATCTGTAACCCTGGCCTGGCTGCCTTGCAGGCGGTTGTGGAGCCGGCCGAAACCGACTACTTCTACTTCGTCGCCAACGATGTGGCCGGCGACGGCTCACATGTCTTCGCCAAAACATTGGAGGAGCAGAACGCAAACATTGAGAAATACCGTCGATAAGATGCGGGTTCTGATGCTTTCGTGGGAATATCCCCCGCACATAGATGGGGGCATGGGCAACCATGTCACCGCGCTGGTTCCAGCTCTGGCTGAGCGTGGCGTGGATGTCCATTTGGTGACACCTCGGCTCGACGGAGGCGAGCCCGTTGAGAGGGTCCAGGAGGGTGTCACAGTCCATCGGATTGAGCTGGCATCGTGGCAAAGCGGCAATATTTTCACGGATGCGCATGAAGCGAACAGCCGGATGACCGCCTATGCCGAATCCCTGGTGGCAACGTATGGAGCCTTCGATCTGGTCCATGCTCACGACTGGCTCGTGGCGCTCAGTGCATTTCACTTCAAGCACGAGTATAGATGGCCTCTCGTGGCCACGGTTCATGCTACAGAGCGTGGCCGAAATAGTGGCGCGTTGCCCGGCCCGCTTTCAGTTGCCATCGATCATATGGAGTGGCAGTTGTGCTACGAATCGTGGCGAATCATTGTGACCAGCCAGTACATGGCGGACCAGGTCCGGAGCTTTTTCCAGGTCCCAGCCGGCAAGATTGACATTATCCCGAATGGGGTTGACCCGTCGAACTATTCGCGCTTTGACGATGCATCTCTCTTGACCTTCCGCCGGCGCTTCGCCGATGACGATGAGCGCATCGTGTTTCACATTGGCCGGCTGGTTCACGAGAAGGGGGCTCACACGTTGGTGGAAGCTGCACCGGCCATCCTGACAGAGTTCCCCAACGTCCGGTTCGTGATTGCCGGCCGTGGTCCGATGTATGCTGACCTGCAGTCGCTGGCATCGAACCTGGGCGTTTCGAGCCGGTTTGACTTTGTGGGCTTCATTTCGGATGACGACCGCGATCGGCTGTACCGGGTCGCTGATGTGGCGGTGTTCCCGAGTCTGTACGAGCCATTTGGGATCGTCGCTCTGGAAGCGATGGCCGCCGGCGTCCCTGTAGTCACGTCGAACACAGGTGGGCTCGCTGAGGTGGTGGATGATCACGAGACGGGGCTGCTGCATGAGCCCGGCAACGTCTCATCGCTGGCGTGGGCCGTTGGACATACCCTACGTCATCCAGATCAGGCACGGGCCCGCGCCGAGAACGCTCTCGCCAAGATCCGCCGGCTGTTCACCTGGGAGCGCATAGCCGAGCAGACTGTGAGGGTGTACGAACGGATCATTGACGAGCGGCAGAAAGTTGACTGGTAAACAAACCTGTTAACCCGTGTTGCGGGACTGAGAGGGGTTTAATCCATGCGACGTTTTATCATCGGATTGCTGGTTGGGACCATTGTCGGTCTGGCTGTTGCCTGGTGGCGACTGGAGCGAGCCGGCCAGGTCGGCCTGATGGAGCGAGACCAGGAGCCTGTGCGCATTGCCTTGACCGAAGTACCGTGGAGCGATGAGGAGGAAGAGATTCCGGAGGCCGAACCAGTCGTCCCGGAAGCTGGTGAATCGGCCGGGCAACTCGATGAGAGTGTGATTGCACAGGCGCGGGAGGCGGCAGCCGGCGCTGGCCCCCTGCTGGCGTACTGTGCCCGAT
>CAYYSH010000219.1:0-1864 GCA_964474265.1 uncultured Anaerolineales bacterium | reverse complement strand
ATTCAGAACCCAGAGCCAACGGCGACCAGGGATGGCCGGCCTGCCGTCCGTGGGACCTGTCCGGAGTGCGGCGCGAATATGTTCCGCTTCGTCAGTGTGTGATTATCGCGCGGCGTGGAATGCCGCCACGACCGGTTGCCACTGAGCTGCCTCTGCTTCTGGTTGCTGCCCCAGGTAGTAGTACATGACCCGGTCAAGCAGGCCATCGTAGCGCTCGATGATCCTGGCCGGCAGCTCATCCCATGCACCCTCTACAGCGAACACGCTCAGCATTTCATCTGTGACCAGGGCCGGCATTTCCATCCACCTGCCCCGGGCCGCCAGTCGTGACAACTGCTCTGCGACGTCTTCCCAGCCATGACATGCGAATACCGGGCGGTATGAGGGTGTCGAGGCGTAGAAGGAGACCTGCGCCCGGACATCTTCCCGTAGCCGGTCCATTTCTGCCTCCTCCTGGCCAGTGATCACGAACACGGGCGCGATCAGTTCGATATCCTCGCGCGAGCGCCCGGCTTTGTCCAGTCCCTGCTGAATGTTGGGCAATACGAACTCCTCGAGGTACTTTACCGAGTGCAGCGGGTGGACGTGGAACCCGTCGCAGAGTTCGCCGGCCAGCCGGCACAGGTGTTTGTTGATGCCGGCGATGTAAATGGGGATGTCCGGATAGTCGATGGGGCCAGGGTCGAAGAAGGGGCTCATCAGCGTGTGTTTGTAGAAGTCGCCGCGAAAGTTCAGCCGGCTGCCCGTTTGCCAGGCCTCCCAGATGGCCCGCAGTGCCTGGATGAACTCGCGCAGCCGCGGGGCCGGCGAGTCCCACGGCATGCTGAAGCGGCGTTCGATGTGAGCCTTCACCTGCGTGCCCAGGCCCAGGATAAAACGGCCTTCAGACAGCTTCGCCAGGTCCCAGGCGATGTAGGCAACGTTCATTGGGTTACGCGCAAAGGCCACAGCAATCGCGGTGCCCAACTCGATCCGCTGCGTGTGCTCTGCTGCCAGGGCAAGGGGAAGAAATGGATCATGCTGGGTTTCGCTGGTCCACAGCCCATCAAAGCCGATTTCCTCGGCTGCCTGGGCCATGCGTGGCACTGCTCGCAAGTCGTCAACTGCCAGTCCGGTATCTATCTTCATCGTGGCTCCTCGGTGGATTTTGCTGCACGTAGGGGTTCTTGCTCGTCGTCGCGTAGCATACCACGATTCGCTTCTCCTGTCAACGCCAACGACTCCCCACCGATCGTCCGGTTTTTGGCCGTCTTTCACGGCTTCACTGCCGGCGTCCTGTACAGGCGTGCTATAATCAGTCTTGAGAAAATTGGTCCGTGGGGACTTCCTGGCTTGCTGGCGAGGTCAGAAGGCCGGCCAGAGCAACTCGATTTCGAGACGGCAGATGATAGGCGGGAGGCATGAGTGCACGAGAGTAGCAGGGCGATCAAACGCTGGTCGGTTGCAGTTTGCGTCTTTGTCCTTGCGGTGACGGGTTGCGTGCCGCCTGTTGCACGCCCCACAGGCCGGAGCCCGACCGCGCCGGCTGTGGGTTTGCCGGCCGGCTACACTTACACCGTCTACGCTGATGGCATCCCGTCGGCGGACGGGCTGGTGTTCGATCAGGCCGGCAACCTGTACGTGAACAGCGAGGTGGGGGCCGGCAACGGCAAAATCACACGCGTTGCTCCGGATGGGTCGAGCACCGTGCTTCTCTCTGGGCTCAACCGTCCCGATGGTATCACCTTTGACCCCGCCACCGGCCGGCTCTACGTATCCGAAGAGACCAACCCTGGCCGCATTCTCCAGGTCGATCTGGATGGCACTCTGACGGTGCTCATCAGCGGCTCCGGCGCTCGCAGCCCCGAGGGGATCGATCTCGACC
>CAYYSH010000218.1:0-5423 GCA_964474265.1 uncultured Anaerolineales bacterium | reverse complement strand
ACGCGATTCTGAACTATCACCGGTTGCTGGATGCCCGCCTGGCGGATTTCCTGGCAGCCATCGATGAGGAGACAGTGGTGATCGTGATGAGCGATCACGGCAGCGGTCCATACTACCGTGAAGTGTATCTGAACGTGTGGTTGCAGCGGGAGGGCTTTCAGACGTTGAAAAAGGGTGTCGGTAGTGCTGCCGGCGGTGTCCGGGCCCTGCTGCGTCGCAGTGGCCTGACGAGGGAGAACCTGACCTCCAGGCTGGGCTGGCACAACGTGAATCGGATTAAGGCGCGCCTGCCAGATCGCGTGAAGGCACTGGTGCCGCGTGCCAGCCTGGAAGTGATGGACGTGGTGGATTGGTCGCGTACGCGGGCGTACAGCTTTGGCTACATCGGCCAAATTTACATAAACCTCAAAGGGCGTGAACCCGCGGGCATCGTTGAGCCCGGTGCTGAATACGAGCAGGTTGTGAGTGACATCATCGAGCGGTTGGCCGGCCTGGAAGACCCGGAGACGGGGGAGCGGGTGGTAGATGCTGTGTACCGGCAACAGGAGTTGTACCACGGGCCGTACGCGGAGCGAGGTCCGGACCTGTGTCTGGTGATGAAGGATCTCAGCTACACGACTCATCTGGGAATGGAGTTCACACATCCGACAGTGTTCGGCCCGCCGGTCAACCACGAGTCGGGCACCCACCGGCTAAACGGCATGCTGATTGCCTGGGGGCCAGGGATTCGCCGGCACAGGCAGGTCGCGGGAGCCGAAATCATCGACCTGGCGCCCACAATTTTGCACCTTCTCGACGTCCCGGTGCCGGCGGATATGGATGGGCGTGTCCTGACGGAGTTGCTCGTGGAGGAGGCCGGCCAACTCGCCGGGCGTGTGACCCGCGAGCGAGGGGAGGCCGGCGATGCGATGCCCCTCACCCCCGACGAAGAGGCTGAGCTCCTGGAACGCCTGCGCAATCTCGGCTATCTGTGAAATCAGCGTATTAACTCAAAAACGCTCGAAATGTACGTTCAGGCCGGCTAGAGGACGGCCCTGTGGCTTGTCCGAGGTATTCGCCCGGAAATACTGCGAAAAGATAGGGGGCAAATGGCAGGGGATACTACAGAAGTAGTATGGACGTGCAGTATCTCGGGTGGTATAATGGTGGTCGAAAAGGGTGGACTGGTTAGAACCCCATGTGCAATGTGCATCAGGAAAGGGGGAATTGTCGAGCTAACAGACACCTGAAAGATGAAGCATCTCGGTAGATATGTGCCAGGCTCAGCTATCGCACCTGAAAGTGAGAGCGAGCCGGCGGTGATAAGGACGATCTGAATTTTAAGGAGGAACACTAGATGAAAAGACGACTCACAATTGCGCTCACACTATCGCTGTTGTTGGCGCTGGGCATCTACGGCGCTGTGTTGGCTCAGGGTGGTTCACCCATCGATCTGAACAGTCTGCCCGGTGGTGGCTGGTGGGTGTCCTGGCAGGTGCAGAACGTTGGTACTCAGACCGCCAACCTGCAGGTTCAGGCCCTTGGCGCGGATGGTACCACCTTTGGTTCGGGTACTGCGTCTGCAACGATTGATCCAGGTGCCGGCCTCACCTTTATTCCCGGCAACTTGAACCCGCTGTCGCCGGAGCTGGAACCCGGCTTCATTGGCTCCGCAGTTCTGAGTGCTGATCAACCCATTGTGGCGATTGGTTTCGTCCAGAACAACCAGGTGTTTGACCTGGGTGTCCCCGGTGGGCTCGCCGGCGCGGCCTACCAGGGCGTGAGCGGTGATGATGCCGGTTCAACGGTGGCCTTCCCGCTCGTGAAGCTCGACTGGGCTGGCCAGAGCACCACGCTGTATATCCAGGCGGCTGGCGCGCCGGCCAGCGTGTCGGTGACCTACCGCATGAACGATGGCACTGAGGTAACCGACGGTCCGTACGATCTGGATGCGGACGAGATGAAGGTCTTCACGCCCTCGGACAAGCTGGGCTCGCCCGCGTGCGGTAGCGACGCGGCCTCGACCCCGTGTCTTGGCGGTGCTGTGGCCACGTCTACAACCGGTGACATCGTGGGTATCTTCACCGAGCACCCGACCGTGGCTGATCCGGCACCCTTCGTGTTGTCCACCAAGGGCTTTGGCCCCAACGATGCCGGCACGACCCTGGCTGCGCCGATCATCAAGAATGACTGGGTTGGTCGCACCACCGGCTTGACGGTTCAGAATGCCTCGACCTCTCAGGTGACGGTCAACGTCACCTTCACGGGCGCGCCGCCGGCTGCCTGTGCTGGCAACACCTATGCGGGCACCGAGGTTACGCTGGACCCCGGCAAGTCCTACGTCTACTTCCCGACGCTGGGCAACATGGGTGGATTCCCCTCCAACTGCTTCGGTTCGGCCACCATCACAGGCACGGGCCCCATCGTGGCGACGGTGAACGAGTCTGGCGCGAACAAGAAGACCGTGTATAGTGCCTTCGCGACCGCCAACGCCACCAAGAAGGTGGCTGTGCCGCTGGTTAAGGAGGACTGGGTCAACCGCACAACCGGTGTCGCTCTCCAGAACGTTGGCGAAAGCAGCACAAATGTCACCTGCACCTACAACGTTGTGCAGTCGCAGGGCACGAACCCCGGCTCGGTGACGCTGACCTCTCAGACAATCCCGGCCGGCGGTGCGATTGCTCTGTATCGTGTGTGGACGAACCCCGGCCAGTATGGTGCAGACGCGGCGAAGCTTGAGAAGTCCTTCAGTGCCGTGATCTGCGAGAGCGATAGCGAGAACATCGTGGCCATCGCTCAGGAGGCCGATCTGTCCGGTCAGTTCGATATCAAGAACTACGAAGGCTTCAACATCCAATAGGCCATAGATTCGGCTAATTGAAAACCCAGCCACACCAGGTGGCTGGGTTTTTTTCTCTTTGTGAAAGGGTGATGCAACGATGCGTGTGATTGCCGGCAAAGCTAAAGGACGCCGGCTACACCCTGTGCCGGGCTCTGGAACGCGTCCAATTTTGGATCGGGTCAAGGAGTCGCTGTTCAACATCCTCAGTTGGGAAGTCGATGATGCGCGTTTTCTTGATCTGTATGCCGGCACCGGCAGTGTCGGGATTGAGGCTCTGAGCCGGGGAGCTGCTCACGCTGACTTCGTGGAGAAGGCCGGCAAGGCCATCGCGACCATTAAGCGTAATCTGAAAGAGACCGGCCTTGGCGACAGGGCGACAGTCATTCGGCGTGACGTGTTCGACTTCATCGCTGACGCAGAGGGTGAATACGACCTGATCTTTCTGGCCCCGCCGCAGTATCGGGGGCTGTGGGCGGACACACTGCATGCGCTGGATCGCCGGCCCTCGCTCCTGGCATCCGATGGCAAGGTGATCGCCCAGATTGACCCGCTGGAGTTTGAAGACCTGGCACTCGAGAACCTGGTGCTGGTTGACAGGCGTACATACGGCAGTACAATGCTCTGCTTCTACTCCCACCGTGGAGGCGCATCTCCTGACGATGGGACGTGATGTGGCTTTGGGTCTGGGGTTCCGAAACTCACATTTGATCTGTTGGTAGATGGTAGGGTGGGTTACAGCATGCCGGCCAGAGGTATGGTATAATTAAACACACCAACCAGTGCATATAGTATAATAACCTCCTCCTTGCACCACAAGACCTCTGGCGGTAAGGGCGACCGACAGAGGTCTTGTGCTTCGCTGGTCGGGAATCTTCGCAACCCACGGCCCGTTGATACGTACTACGTTGCGAATGGCCACTACTTGCATTTGAATGCTGTTCAACGTATAATAGCCGTGTTAGTCGCACTACGTTTATTGAGCTCTCGGCGAAGTCGAGGAAGGAGAACGGTGATACGCTGGCGTGTCTTAATTCTGGCCTGTCTGATCCTGGCGCTGGCCGGGCTGGCCGGCTTGGCTCAGGCCCAGGGACGCTCGGTCGTTGGCGAGCGCTTTGATGTCAGCCTGACGGTCCAGAAGAACGGTGATGTCGATGTTGTCGAGACCCGGACCATTGCCTTCCAGGGCGGCCCTTTTCGCTTTGGCTTCCGAACGATTCCCCTCAGCCGGCTCGAAGGAATCACCAATGTAGAGTTCTACGAGGGTGACCGGCGCTACGAGCAAAGCAGTAGCGAAGCTCCGTACACCTTCAACACCTGGGTTGAGGGTGGCGACTTCAACCTCCGCTGGTACTTCCCGGAAACCTCAGATTCCACGCACACGTTCATTCTCAAGTACACCGCCAAAGGTGCCATCCGCATTTATGATGCCGGCGACCAAATCTGGTGGACGGCTGTCGAGGGCGACCGCAGCTACCCGGTGCTGGCAGCCCGGGTTACAGTGCAGTTGCCCGAGGGCGTGGATGAAATCCAGAAATGGGAAGCCTACGGCGTTAATGCGCAGGCGGACATCGTCGATCCCCGGACAGTCGTATTCACAGCGCAAGAGGTCATCGGTCCGGGCCAGAGCTTCGATGTACGCGTCCAGTTCCCTCACGGCGTGGTTGAGTCACCGCCGCCGGCCTGGCAACAGGAGTTCGATGCGCGCGCGGCCGAGGAGGGTCAGGGGCCATCGGGCACGACGACGGACACGTACCAGGTGCTGCTCAACCTGCTGGCCGGCTTCATCGGCGTGTTCATTGCTGTTGTCGGCACGGTGGGCCTGTTCCTGCTCTGGTATACCAGGGGTCGTGATGCGCCAGTGCCCATGGTGGCCGAGTACCTGCCACAACCGCCGAGTGATCTACCACCAGGCGTTGTTGGCACCTTGCTGGATGAAACTGCCGATATGGAAGACATCATTGCCACGCTGGTTGACCTGGCGAGACGCGGTGTGATCAGCATGCAGGAGGTCCAGGAACCGGGATTCCTGGGCATCGGCGCGAGGCGGGACTTCATTTTTGAGAAGCAGGATCATCAGGAAACGCTCCGCCCGTACGAGCAGACGTTGCTTACTGAGCTTTTTAAGGGGCGACACAGGCGAAAACTGTCCTCTTTGAAACAGAAATTCTATAGGGCCATTCCAGAGTTGCGCGATCAATTGTACGAGGAGGTTGTACGGGAAGGTTTCTTCCACCGGAGTCCGGAGTCAACGCGTCGCATCTACGGTATAATCGGTGGAGTCGGATTGGTCTTCTCGATCCTCGTCGGCGGCGTCGTTCTGCCTTTTGTGATGTCTTTGGCGCCGGCAGCATTATGCATTCCCTTTGGAATGGGGATTGTGTCGCTGGGGATGCTGATCTTTGCCGGCGTCATGCCGCGAAAGACCGTCAAGGGCTCCGAGGAGGCGGCCAAGTGGCGCGCTTTTAAGCATTATCTGAAGAACATCGAAAAATATACTGATCTGGAGCAGGCCAGAGATATCTTCGACAGGTATTTGCCGTACGCCATTGCGTTTGGTCTGGCGGACGGTTGGGTGCGGAAGTTCGCGGAGGTTGATGCACCA
>CAYYSH010000217.1:0-5437 GCA_964474265.1 uncultured Anaerolineales bacterium | reverse complement strand
GACGTAACGGCGGCGCGCTGTATTCCCATGCCAGGAACAGCGCCAGGAGTAGCAGCCCAGGCGTCAGTGGCCCGGGCTGAATGATCAGCGCAAGCACGAGGGTGGCACTCACGGCCAGCCCGCCCAACACCAAAGACGCGGCTAGGGCGATTCGGGGTGACAGATCGCCGGCCGGCAGTACCCGGCTGCCGCCGGCCCAGCGGGTGGGGGTTGGGTTCGCCCGATCAGCCGACAGGTCGAAGAACTCGTTGCTGTAGTGAGTCATCCACTGGGTGGCGGTGATAGCCACCTGGCCCCACAGGAGTGCCGGCACGCTGAGCGATGCGCCGCTGTACAGGGCCATTGCCACGCCCAATCCATGCAGCACGAATCCGCCGGCCAGGAAGTGAGGCCGGCCCAGTCGGATGAAGGCCAGTGTTCCTGTCATTCTAATGTATTTAGCATTGTAGATGAGTCCCGTATCAGTATGGGCGTGCTACGTGTAACCAGTTCGTAATTTTAATTGTGCACCAATTTGGGTTGTCAGTCGAATCAGGATTGGTATGACATCATTGGATTTGGGGGTGCACTAACGACTTGTCATTGCGAGGAGCGCCAGCGACGGAGCAATCCCCCTATCCCGGGTAGGGGAGTGCTTCGCTCACTCGCAATGACATCAGCGCGACAACTTGTTGGTGCGCTCTTGATTTGGAGAAACCTTAAATTTTGTGGTATAATGATCAAGGGTTGGGTTATCGTTCCATGCAATGACAAGCGCCATACCCTTGTAGCACCTGCCGAGGTGAAGTTGTAGCCTTGGGCGGGATGCTTTTGGACTTATGATTTATCTTCTCTTATTGTGTCTCCAGGGGGCCACTCTCATGTGAGTGCTGGAACGACAGGTGTCTGGTACTTTAACTTTGCCTCTCCCAATATGTCATGTTATACGCATGTGCTAATACATCTGCTCGACTGACACGTTGAAAGCTGTTTTGGGCTTTTCCGGTAACGTTGTCAGCAATGTGGTGGTTGGCTTTCTTGTGCATCATCTTTTTTAAAGCTGAGACGTGGTAGGGAAGTTGACCCCCATGCCAAGTCTATCGGGGGTTAACTTGCCACCGCGGCTGTCTCGTTTCCCAGGGGGGAGAAGTGCTTAGGAGGCAGCAGCAATGCACGATGATTATGGCGTGCTGGTTCACTCGGTCGCACTTCCTCCTCGAGGAGACCCCGCCTCTGATGATGGCGAGGAAAGTTCGACATGGACGGCTGATGGCCTGTTGGCGGCTGGGCCGATTCCAAAGATTGATGAGATTCTGTCTGATCTCGCACGGCAGCTCCCACACCTGATCTCGGTGACGTGGTGCCGAATCGGGTTGTGGGCCTCTCACGCACATCGCTTCACCATTAGAGCCGCACACGCTATCCGCGACCTTCGCTGGGATCCGCATATAGGTGATGAGCTTGTTCTTGACTCGGTTCCGCAGCTTCGTCAGGTCGTTGAGGCCGTCCGGCCGGTAGTGTTGCCTCCTCAGACCGTCCGGGAGCTTGCAGAAATGGCCCCGGCGCATCCGCTGCTGGATCGCGGGGTGCAATCCCTGGGGTTTGTTCCTCTTGCAACCCAGAAACATGTGTTGGGACTGATTTCCCTTGGCGAAATGCGGTCCTGGAACCGTAGCCCTATTACACGAGAAAAGTTCAACATCTGTAATGCCATTGCTTCTCAGACCGCGCTGGCAGTTGAGGCTGCAGTGAACCTTCAGGTGGTAGACTACCAGCGGCAGATGCTTGAGCATTTTCTTGATCGGGCTGTGGCGGATATGCTAGTTCTGGTTGATGCGCGCCAGCAGGTTGCCTGGGTGAATGGGGCTGTGGAAAGGCTCGTCGGACGGCCGCGTGATGAGATTCTTGGCCGGCCCTGCTCGCAGGTGTTCGGTTCCTGTAACCAGGTAGACTGCCCGATGGCACTGGCGATGCGCAAGGGACACCCTATCCCACCGCGAGAGGTCAATTCCTGTCTGGCTCAAATAAACAATGGTCGAGTCCACTTGGTCGGGGCGGCCGCCCCTGTTGCTGGTGAGACAGGAGAGGTTGTAGGAGCCGTGGGGCTTTTTTGGGATCTCTCGGCCGATGAGGTGTCACCGTTGTCAAACGAGATGGTGCTTTCAGCTTTTCTCCACGAATTGCGAGCGCCGCTGGCCGGTCTTCAGCTTGCTGCCAGGGCTGTGGTGAAGTTTAGCTCGGGCAACGAACAGATGGATACTCTTTTGCAGAATGTCAGCCTGCAGTGTGATCGTCTTGAGGCACTTGCGGACATCGTGCTTGATGCGGAACGGCAGGGCTTGCGTGACCTTGAATTAAAACCGCGGCCGCTGGATTTGGCACAGACACTTGAGCGCGTCATAGGCTTGTACAAGGGCTTTGCATCCACGCACCCGATTCGCGTGGACATTCGAGCTGGAGCAGACAGCGTTTTGGCAGACGAAAAATATCTGCGCGTCGTATTGTGCAACCTGCTGGACAACGCCATCAAGTACTCGCCGGCGGGCAGCGAGATCAACGTATGGGTTGACGAGCACGATGAAAAATGGGTGGTCATCACCATCGCGGATGAAGGGATGGGAATTCCCCTTGAGCAACAGGACAGGATCTTTGAGAAGTTCTACCGCGTGGCGGGAAATAGCCCGCAGTCTGTGAATGGCACCGGGCTAGGACTGTATATCGTAAAGAAGCTGGTTGAAGCACACGGCGGGCAGGTGTGGGTGAAGAGCGAACCTGGAAGGGGCACGTCCTTATCCTTCACTTTGCCCAGACTCATGTCATAAATTGGTGCTCATACGGAGTGGAAAGCACTCGCCAGACCCAGCGAGACGGCTTGAATCACGGTGAGACCGTCTGATAGCTGAATTCAGCAACCAGACAGGGGGGGCGATGTGGTCAGGGTTCTGGTCATAGACGATGATCCTACACTGCACAACTTATTGAGTTTAACCTTGGCACGAGAAGGGTTTGAGGTCATTAGTGCCTTGAGTGGGCTGGAAGGTCTGCGACAGGCCTACCGCTGCCGGCCTAACCTGATCATTCTGGATGTTATTATGCCAGAAATGGATGGTTGGGAAACCCTCAAGCGAATCCGGCAGATGTCTGACGTCCCGGTAATCATGTTGACGGCACGCTCTGACTCCGAGGACACAATTCAGGGTCTCACGTCAGGTGCAGACGACTACATTGCCAAGCCGTTCGATCTCGATGAACTGCTAGCCCGGATGCAGGCTGTTCTCCGTCGAACTGCCCCCGAGCTTTTGCAAGACGAATTGGTTTACCGGGATGATGGCAACCTCAAAATTAATCTGGCTACAATGCGGGTTGAGCGGCGTGGGGAACCGGTCAACCTGACCCCAACGGAGTTCCATTTGCTAGAGGTTCTTGTGCGAGCTGGAGAGGCCCCAGTCGATAGGCGCGAGCTATTGACGGCTGTGTGGGGCGAACCTTATCGCGACGACTTCAACATTCTCCGTGTTCACATTCGTCACCTGCGCGAGAAAATCGAGGATGATCCAAACGATCCTCATTACATTGTCACCGTTAGAGGAGTAGGGTATCGTTTTCAGATGCATGACTCGTAGTTGCATCCGCGGCATTGGGTAATGCTGTTGATGGCCGGCCTGCATTCAAGTGCAGGCCGGCCTCTTTTTTCCTTAATCAAGGATTAATGAGGTCTTAAGCAAATAGTAACGGGATGAATGTTAAAATTGTAGGTGCAAGTTGATAAAGTCGTTACTCACTTCATGTTCATCGCCTCTCTCTAAAGTGGACGTATGCGCAGAATTGTGATCCTTGTCGGCAGGACTGAACTGCAACCACGACAGGAGATTGTCAGTAGGCTGCGACAGTCTGGGTACATGGTGCAACTGGCAGACGATTTTCATGATGCTCTAGCTGTGATACCGACAACGTGCCCTGACGTTATCGTCCTGTTCCTGAATCAGAAGGCAGTGCCGGCGTCCGCCTGGGAGGTCATTCGAGTTGGCAGGCGGGCAGCAGATGCGGCTGTGGTAGTCCTCACTTCCAGCCAGGCCCCAAAAGTCCGTGTGGCGGTGTTGCAAGGCGGTGCTGATGCTTGCCTGGCTGTACCTGTTAGCCCCGACGTATTATTGGCTTGTATTGACTCGCTTGTACGACGTAGACCCCGCAGAATACAGGCAGGCAAGGCGCCATTTGTACTGCACGATCTGTATGTGGATTTCCATACGCGAGAAGTGCGGGTCAGGGGAGAGCGCAAGAACCTCACTCCACAGGAATTTGACCTTCTAGCTGCCCTGATCGACTGTAGCCAGTCACCAGTCGCCGATGATCGCAAAGTGCTGGAGACTGTGTTCCCTGAGGCCAGCGGAAACAGAGAGATTCTACGTCAATATATCTGGCGGCTGAGGTGCAAGATCGAACCAGACCCGCGGGCTCCTCAGTACATCTTGCATGATCCTGAGTCTGGTTATCGGCTGGGGGGTTAGCAGATGTTGACCCAGACCCAGGTAGAGGGCCTTTTCATAGAGAGGCAGCGTCAGGTGAAATACTCAAATCCGCGAAGGGCTCGACAGCTTGGGACGCTGATTCAAATGGGAGGCAACCTCTCATCGTCTCCCTATATCGGCGGGTTGCTGAGTATTTTCGCCAAACGTACGGTCGAGGTAGTGAGTGCGACGTATTGTCGTGTAAGCCTGCTAGACGAGGCCGGCGAGGTCCTGACCATTCGAGCAGAGCACGCGGTGCGGAAATTACCATGGCGGCCGGATATTGGAGAGCGGTATAGTCTGCCGAGTCTGCCTAAACACCGAATGGCTGTCGAGAAACAGGAGATCGTCATCGTGCGGCGTGATGTTCCCCTGGTGGCAGCTCGTGGGGAAGAGCTCAGGCTGCTGGGAGAAGATATTAAATCAGCAGCTCTGGTTCCTGTCGTCAATGGAGAAGGTGTTCTGGCGATCCTCACGATTGGCGAGATGCGTAGTTGGGAACGCAGCCCATTCGACTCAGCCAAACTGCAGCTTTTGAGAAGTCTTGCTATGCCGCTCTCAAGTACCTTGATGTACGCGAGGCTCCTACAGAGGATTGTGCAGGCGTATGAACAATTCAGTTTGACCTATGAGCAGACCCTAGAGGCTGAGTGCCAAAAGGCCGTGGCGAGGTTTGCGCTGACGATAGCGGATGAATTTGCGCAGCCCTTGACGGGTGCCAGTGGGTTTGCTCAGTTGTTATTGAAGGATACGAGTCCAACGGAGGGAATGCGCTATCAGAGTCTGCTGAAAATTCTTAACAGTTGTGAGAAGATGAATGCGATTGTGCACAATTTGAGAGTGTTGGCGGACTAGGAGCTTGCTGACACTGTGTGAGGCCGGCGCACAGTGTGAGGCGGGCGAGCGAATGATAGCCGCAAGCAGGTGGCCGGCCACACCAGTTTGGACCG